>JALYLC010000070.1 GCA_030774435.1 Actinomycetota bacterium | reverse complement strand
CTGCCAGAAGGCTCCGCCTTCGGTCCACGCGTCGGGCGACGTGCGGATCGCGATCACGTACGTGCGCTCGGCGCCCCGGGCGCGTAGGAGCGCAGCCGGCAGATCGTCGATCGAGTCGACGCGCTCGGCCTCGCAGCCGAGGGAACGGGCGTGCGCGACCCAGTCGATCTCGACGTGATTGGGGCCGATGGCCGGGAACATGTTGTTGAACGACGCCCCGCCCTGACCGACCTGCAGGCGCTCGATCACGCCGAACCCGCCGTTGTCGCAGAGCAGCGCGATCAGCTTGTGGCCCGAGATGACCGAGCTCAGCAGCTCGGAGTTGAGCATCAGGTACGAGCCGTCGCCGACGAACGCGAACACCTCGCCGCGCGAGCGCGCCATGCTGGCGCCCCAGGCCCCCGCGAGCTCGTAGCCCATGCACGAGAAGCCGTACTCGCAATCGAACGTCGCGACGCCGCGCGAGAGCCAGTTGACGTTGAGCTCGCCGGGAAAGCCGCCGGCGGCCGAGACGGCGTAGTCCTCGGCGCCTGCCTGCTCGTTGACCGCTGCGATGACCTGCGCGTAGGACGGCTCGCTCGCTCCTGGCCGCGGCGCCACCGCCTTCGTTACGTGCTCGCCGTAGGCGACGCCCTGCCGCTGGGCCTCCTCGCGCCAGGCCGGCGGGGCGGCCCAGCCTCCGAGCGCCGAGCCGAGCGCCTCGAGTCCTTCCAGCGCATCGGCGACGAGCGGCAGGCTGCGGTGCTTGGCGGCGTCGAAGCGCGCCGCGTTGAGGCCCACGATGCGCAGGTCCTCGTTGCCGAAGACCGTCCACGAGCCGGTCGTGAAGTCCTGCAGCCGCGTGCCGACGGCCAGCACGACGTCGGCCTGCGCGGCCAGGGCGTTCGCCTGCGGGGCGCCGGTCACTCCGATCGGGCCGGCGTACAGCGGGTGATCGGCCACGAGCGTCGACTTGCCCGCCATCGTCTCGACAACGGGCACGCCGTGCTGCTCGGCGAAGCTGCGCAGGCGCGCCTCTGCGAGCGAGTAGTGCACGCCGCCGCCGGCCACGATCAGCGGCGCCGTGGCGCCCCGCAGCGCCTCGGCCGCGGCTGCCAGCTCGCGGTGGTCCGGGCGCAGCCTGCGCGGCTCGTGCACGACGGGCTCGAACAGCCGCACCGGGTAGTCGTAGGCCTCGGCCTGGATGTCCTGCGGCAAACCGAGGAAGGCCGGGCCGCAGTCGGCCGGGTCGACCAGGGTGGCGATCGCGAGCGGCAGCGACTGCGCCACCTGCGCCGGGTGCGTGATGCGGTCCCAGTAACGCGTGACCGCGCGGAAGGCGTCGTTGACGGTGACCGACGGCTCACCTGCGTGCTCGACCTGCTGCAGCACCGGGTCGGGGATGCGCGATGCGAACGTGTCGCCGGACAGGAGCAGCAGCGGCAGCCGGTTGGCATGGGCCACCGCGGCCGCCGTGACCATGTTCATCGCGCCGGGGCCGACCGAGGACGTGGCCGCCATGAACTGCCGCCGCCGCATGGCCTTGGCGAAGCCGATCGCGGCCAGCGCCATGCCCTGCTCGTTCTGGCCGCGGTAGGTCGGGAGCACGCCCCGCGCGTCGTGCAGCGCCTCGCCCAGGCAGGTCACGTTGCCGTGGCCGAAGATGCCGAACACGCCGGCGAGAAGCGGCTGCGCCTCGCCGTCGATGACGGTCCGCTGGGCGGTCAGGAAGCGCACGATCGCCTGCGCCGTCGTGAGCCTGACGGTCTTCATCGCCGTGCCTCCACGACGCCCGCGGCCGACGTCATCGGTAGCCGCGGGTCGAGCGCCATGCCCTCCCAGGTGGCGCGGATCCAGTGCTGCGACGGGTCGTCGGTGAAGGCGAGCTTGCGCGGGCCGGCGTCGGAAGCCATCACGTTGAGGTAGTAGAGCGGGTAACCGGGGGGCGCGACACAGGGGCCGTGGTAACCCGCCGGGATGAGGAACGCGTCACCGTCGCGCACGATCAGCGTCTCGTCGATCGAGCGGTCGTCGGTGTATGTGCGATGCACCGCGTAGCCGTCGGCCGAGTAGGCGGCCGAGCCCACGCGGCCGACGCGGAAGTAGTAGATCTCCTCGTTGTTCACCTCGCACTCGGGTGAGGCGTCGTGCTTGTGCGGCGGATAGCTCGACCAGTTCCCGTCGGGCGTGAGCACCTCGCAGCAGATCAGCTTGTCGGCGCCGTCGAAGACCTCCGGCACCATGAAGTTGTTCAGCTGCCGCGTCGACTGGCCGGCGCCGCGCAACTCGACCGGCACCTCCCCGGCCTCCACGTAGGCGGGGTCGAAGCGGCGCGCGGCGCGCGAGGAGGCGATGGCGAGCTCGCAGCCCTCGCTCGAGGAGAGGCGCAGCTCGGCATCGATCGGCACGTAGGCCCAGTCGCTGACACGCGCGAACACGCTCTCGCGTGCGCTCAGCTCGAAGCGCCTCGCCTCCACCTCGACGGTGCACCCGCCGCCCGAGAGCGGCAGCACGGCGAGCTCGTCGCCGCCACTCGCGAGCACGCGCGAGGCGCCCGGGAGCAGGCGCACGATGCGCAGCCCGCAGCGCGGCCAGCCGGCGCTCTCGGGTGTCACGAGAAGTGGGTCGTCACCGGCTGTGGCGCTGCCGGCGGGCAGGTGGAGCTTCACGCGATCGCCTCCGTCAACAGGGCTCGGACCTCGGACTCCTCTGGCATCGCGTCGGCGCACAGCAGGCGGGAGGCGACGATCGCGCCGGCGCCGTTGGCGAAGCGCACGCACTCGGCCGGCGGCCAGCCGGCCAGCAGACCGTGGCAGAGCGCACCGCCGAAGGCATCGCCGGCGCCGAGCCCGCAGACGACGGGCACGCGCAGCCCGGGCACGATCTCACGCTCGTCCGCGGTGGCCACGAGCACGCCCTCGCCGCCCTGCTTGACGACCGCGAGGTTGCAGCCACGCGCGAGCAGCGCGTCCGCCGCGCTCTGCGGGTCCGCCGTCCCGACGGCCACCCTGCACTCCTCGCGGTTGCCGACCGCGGCGCCCGCGAGATCGAGCGCGGCGCCGATGACCTCGCTCGCCTCGGCCTCGTCCGTCCAGAAGGTCGGCCGGTAGTCGAGGTCGAGGATCGTGCTCGCGCGCTCACGGTCGCCCATCAGCGCCAGCGCCGTGTCCCGCGAGGGCTCGGCCGAGAGCGCGGATGCGCTGATCCAGAGGATCGAGGCGGCGCGCACGGCGTCGCGGTCGATCGCGGCCAACTCGATCTGCATGTCCGGAGCGGCCGGCTCGCGGTAGAAGATGAGCTGCGGGTCCTCGGGCGGATCCATCGCGGCGAACGCGAGCGGCGTGCGCAGCGTCGGGTGCGTGCCCACGAAGCGCACGTCCACGCCGAAGCGATCCCTCAGCGCGCCGCGTACGTACTCGCCGAACGGATCGTCACCGACCGCGGTGATGACGGCAGCCCGGCGGCCCAGGCGCGCAGCCGCGACTGCGACGTTCGTCGGGCTGCCGCCGACCGACTTCGCGAACGTCTCGACGTCCGCGAACCCGACGCCCTGCTCGCGGGCGTAGAGGTCGACGCTCACGCGTCCGACAGTGACCAGATCGAGGCTCAAGGAGAGCTGATCTTCGCAGACATCGGGGGCCTCGCAGTGCGCCCCGGCGATGTAACCGTTACGCGCTCTCGCTAGTGGATCCTGAACGGCGAGCCGAACGTCTCGGCGCCACGCCGGAGCGTGAAGAAGTAGGCGCCCGGCGACGTCGGATTGCCAATGCCGGCGGTGCGCGAGAACGTGAGCTTCGCGACGCCGGGCGCAATCGAGTCGCAGATCACGCCGCGCGGCAGCGGCACTGCGACCCTTACCACGCGGCCGGCAACGGTGACGCTGCGGGCGGCCCTGGTCCCCACGTGCACCGCTGCCGCGCCGATCGCGCGCGGCACGCGCATCTGCCGGGGGAACGTCACCACGAGCGAGCCGCCCACGAGGCGACCGCATTGCAGTTCGGTGCGCAGCGAGATCGTCACGGCGACCGGCCTGGCCCCGGCCGCGCTGGGCGAGACGGCCAGCGTCGCCGTCGCAGGGTTCGAGCCGAGCGCCGCGGGAGCAATCAGGGCGGCGGCGCCCACGGCCATCACGGACAGGAGGGCGACGGTACGCACGTCCTCATGATGCCCTCCGGCCGCGGCCCAGAAACGAAAATCCCGCCGCTTCCGAGCGGCCCTCTCCCGGTACTGTGCGGTGCCATCAGCTCCGCACCCCTCACCGTCTGCGTGTCCGGCGCCCTCGGCGCAGTCGGGCGCGAGCTCGTGCACGCCATCGCGGTGGCCCCCGGCCTGAGCCTGCAGTCGGCGGTCGCGCGGCGCGAGATCGGGCGGGACGTCGGCGATGCGCTCGGCGTCGAGCGCATCGGCGTCGCCATCGAAGGCGACATCGAGCGGGCGCTCGATCGCCGCCCGGACGTGCTCATCGACTACACGCACCCGGTCGTGATCCGGCGTCACGTCGCGCTGGCACTGGAGCGGCGCGTGCCCGTCGTGATCGGCACGACCGGCCTCTTCGACGAGGACTTCGCCGAGATCGATGCGGTGGCCCGCGCTGCGGGCGTCGGCGTGGCGACCGGCAACTTCTCGCTCACGGCCGCGCTGCTCCAGCATCTGGGCCGCATCGCTGCGCGCCATGTTCCCCGCTTCGAGGTCATCGAGCAGGGCCCCGCCGAGAAACCGGACGTCCCGAGCGGCACGGCGAGGGAGCTCGCCGAGGTGCTCGCGCGCGAGCGCGGCGCGCTGACGGGAGCGGCGGTCGAGCTGATCGGGCCCGTCGAGGCGCGCGGTGCTCAGGTTGGCGGCGTGCCCGTGCATTCGCTCCGGCTTCCGGGCACGAGCCCGACCATCGAGGTCGTGTTCGGCGCCCCCGGCGAGCGGCTGACGATCCGGCACGAGGAGCAGGGCGACAAGGCGATCTTCGTCGACGGCACGCTGCTGGCTGCGCGGCGAATCCAGAGTCTGTCAGGCGTCGTGCGCGGACTCGACTCGCTGCTCTTCGAGAGCTGACCTCAGGCGCGGTCGAGGTAGAGGGTCGCGCCCACTGCCTCCGTTGTCTGCGGCACGCTGTCCTCGAGCTTGCGGATGTCGGGCACCCGCCCGCGGTCGATCGTGGTCACGTCGGGCCAGTCGAGCTCGACCAGGTTGCCTGCGGGATCGCGCAGGTACATCTGCACGCTTCCGTCCGGCAGCTCGTACATGTCCTCGAAGAACGACTCGCGCTCGCCGATGCCGAGTGCCTGGACGCGCTCGTAGGCGGCCTCGAAGTCGTCCACGTTGATGCCGATGTGGTGGAACGCGGGCGCCGGCGTATCGCGCTGGAAGAGGTGCAGCTGCAGGTCGCCGAGCCGCAGGTACTGCACCGGGAAGGCGAACGTGTACGTCGGGATGCGCTCCACCCCGAGGACCTCGGTGTAGAAGCGCACCGACTCCTCGAGGTCGCGGGCGTGGATGCTGACGTGATTGAGCCCCGTGGCGCGCACTCGTTCCCCTCGCGTGGCGGTCCTGACGAGCTGAGGCTACGCTGCCCGTTCCGATAGCTCAATGATCGGTTCTCAGTCATTCCGTTAGGCAATGCCTAAGGGGGCGCACGCTGAACCTGCGGCAGCTCGAGTACTTCCTCGCGGTCGTGGACGAGGGCTCCTTCCGGCGCGGCGCGCAGCGCTCGCGGGTCTCTCCGCCATCGCTCTCACAACAGATCCGCGTGCTCGAGCGCGAGCTCGGCGGCGAGCTGATCGAGCGCCTTCCGCGCGGCATCCGCCTGACGGCGGCCGGCAAGGCCTTCCTGCCCGAGGCGCGCGCTGCCGTGCTGGCCTCGCAGCGCGCCGTGCGCGCCGCTCGCGGGGCGCTCGCTCTCGACCGCGCCGAGCTCGAGATCGCGACGGTCACGTCGCTCTCGGTGGGCATCCTGCCGGCCTCGATCCAGCAGCTGCACGAGGCCTTTCCGGCAATCGTCGTACGCCTGCAGGAGTACACGCACCGCGACGCCCTGGTCGATGCCGTGCGCAGCGGTGTGGGCGACATCGCAATCGGCCCGCGGCCCGCGCACTGGGACGGGCCCGTGGAGTCGCTCGGATTCGAGCAGTTCGTCGTCGTGCTCGGCCCGCGCGACCCGCTCTGGGACGAGCCCGGCCCGATGGAGCTCGCGGCGCTCGCCGACCGCGACTGGGTGCTCTTCCCACCCTGGCACGGGCTCGCCGACCTGACGACGACCGCCTGCGCCAGCGCCGGCTTCCTCCCACGCGACGCGGTCCGCACGGGTCAGGTCGAGGCTGCCGCGCGCCTGGCAGCCGCGGGGTTGGGCGTGACGCTCGTGCCCGACAACATCGTGCCGGCCCATCTGGCCGCCCACGTGCGGCCGCTCGAGCCCCCGATCGTGCGCGAGCTGGTCGCCTACACGCGCAGCGAATGGTCACCCCAGGCGCGCGCCTTCCTGGAAGCACTCCGCAGCGCGGACTGGCAGCGCCGCCCCCACACAGCGCTCGAGATCACCTGAGCAGATCGGTCAGTGCATATAAAGGGGTCTGACCCCTTTATATGCAGACCTGCATAAACCGGGGTCAGACCCCGGTTTATGCACGCTTCGCCGCTGCGACCCACTCCACGATCTGCTCGGCGGTGATGGGGAGCGAGGTGACCTGCACGCCGTAAGGCGAGAGCGCATCCTCGATCGCGGCGCTCACGATCCCGGGCGAGAGCATGCGGCCACCCTCGCCGGCGCCCTTGATGCCGTACGGGGTGTAGGGCGAGGGCGTCTCCTGATGGTCGACCGTCATGACCGGCGCGTCCATCGACGAGGGCAGGTGGTAGTACTCGAAGTCCGAGTTCAGGACGCGGCCCTGATCGTCGTACTTGTACTCCTCGAGCAGGGCGGTGCCGAGGCCCTGCACCGTGCCTCCGATGATCTGGCCGTTGAGCGTCTTTGGGTTCACGATTGTGCCGGCGTCGTGCACGGCGGCATAGCGCAGGAACGTGAACTTGCCCGTCTCGGGATCGACTTCGACCACGGCGATGTGCCAGGCGTGCCCGACGAACGGGTAGAAGATGCCGAGGTCGGAGCGGTCGGCATTCGGGAGCGTCGTGAGCGGATGGTCGTAGGTCGACTGCGACGCCAGGCCACTCTCCATGTCGGGGGGCAGGTCGAGCCGGAACATGTAGGCGCTCAGCGCGATCTCTCCCAGCGTGAGCTGGCGGTCGGGCGCCCCGCGGACGCCGACCGCACCGTCGCGGAACTCGAGATCGGACTCGGCGACCTCGAGCTTGTGCGCGACGAGGCGCTTGATCTTGTCCTTGAGCTCCGCAGCGGCTCCCGCGACCGCGCCCGAGACCATGACCGTGTAGCGCGAGCCGCCGGGCCCGGTGCCGGGGAGCGCGTGCTGCGAGTCGGCGTAGGTGACCGTGATCGAGGCGGGATCGACGTCGAACTCCTCGGCCACGACCTGCGAGACGACGGTCTCCGGGCTGTTGCCCCAGAGCGACTGCGAGTGCAGCGTCACGACGATGTTGCCGGTCGGATCGATCTGCAGGCTCGCGCTCTCGGGGCTCGAGGTCGGCGTGAACTCCGGCTTGTCGAACCAGAACCAGAACTCCGTCGAGCTGAACACGCTGCGCTCGTTCGAGGCCACCACTCCGATGCCGACGTGCCGCCCCTCGGCCCGGGCTCGCTCGCGCTCCGCGACCCAGTGGTCGTAGTCGACCGCCGCGAGCACCTTCTCGAGCACGCCCTGGTAGTTGCCGCTGTCGTAGATGTTGCCGGTCGGCGTGCGGTACGGGAACTTGTCGGCCGCGATCAGGTTGCGGCGGCGGATCTCGACGCGGTCCATGCCCAGATCCCGCGCCGCGAGGTCGACGAGGCGCTCGATCACCCAGTTGCTGACCTCGGCGCCGAAGCCGCGATAGGCACCCTGCTGGTTCTTGTTCGTGAGGATCGCGGCGAGCGAGTACTCGACGTGCTGGATCCGGTACGGGCCGACGATCTGCGAGAGCGAGTTGCCGTGCGTCCCGGTGCCGAACTGGAGGTACGCGCCGTAGTCGTCGACGCACGAGATGCGCACCGCCTGGAAGGTGCCGTCGTCGTCGAAGGCGAGCGAGGCTTGGTACTGGCGGTCGGAGCCGCAGTGGTCGTTGTTCGTGATGTGTGCCGCGCGGTCCTCGACGTACTTCACCGGGCAGCCGGCGATCATCGCAAGGAAGGACGCGAAGATCGGCACCTTGTGCATGAAGAATTTCGATCCGAAGCTGCCGCCGGCCGCCACGGGCACGAGGCGGAGCTTGCTCGCCGGGATCTTCAGCGTCATCGCGTACAGCCACAGGAAGTACGTGAAGTTCATCGAGTTGCCGTAGATCGTGAGCACGCCCGTGCCGCGGTCGTAATCGGCGATCGCGCCGTTGGTGTCCATCGGCATCCCGGTCGAGCGCGGCCAGTACAGCTCGGCCTGCACCGTGCGATCGGCCTCGGCAAAGGCCTTGTCGACCTCGCCGAACGAGAACGTGCGCTCATACGCGACGTTCGTGCCCATCTTCTCGTGCACGAGCGGGCCGCCCTCCTTGCGGGCCTGAGCCGGGTCGAGCACGACGGGGAGCGGCTCGTAGTCGACCTCGATCAGGTCGCAGGCATCCTCCGCGACGTAGCGGTTCACGGCGACGACCGCCGCGACGGTCTCGCCGAAGTGGCGCACCTTCTCGACCGCGATGATGTCCTGGATGATCGGCCCCGCGCCGAAGGACGGCAGCGGATTGGCGCGTTCGGCGACGTCCTTGCCGGTCACGACGGCGATCACGCCCGGCAGCCGCTCGGCCGCCTCGGTACGGATCGCGAGGATCTTCGCGTGAGCGTGCGGGCTGCGCACGATCGCCGCGTGCGCCATGCCGGGCAGTTTGATGTCATCGATGTAGGTGCCTTCGCCCCGCAGGAAGCGCGGATCCTCGACGCGGTTGATGCTCTTGCCGAGCCAGCGCCGAGTGACGCCCTCCTCACCGGCCGTGTCGCGCGCGACCTTGGCGGCGTTCGGATCCTGCTCGACGATCATCGCGAGCCTCCCTCGAGCGCACCGGGTGCGAGCGCCTGCGAGGCGGCCTGGATCGCCTCGATGATCTGCTGGTAACCCGTGCAGCGGCAGGTGACGCCGCTGATCGCCTCGCGGATCTCGTCGTCGCTCGCACCCTCGGGATGTGCGCGCAGGAACTCGACCGCCGTCATCAGCATCGCCGGCGTGCAGAAGCCGCACTGCAGGCCGTGGTGCTCGGTGAACGCCTGCTGCAGCGCGCTGAGGGTCCCGTCGCGCTCGGCGAGGCCCTCCACGGTCTCGACCGAGTGGCCGTCCGCCTGCACCGCCAGCATCAGGCACGAGCGGACGGTCTGCCCATCGAACAGCACGTTGCAGTTGCCGCAGAAGCCGTGCTCGCAGGCGAGGTGCGTACCCGTCAGGTCGAGGTCCTCGCGCAGGAAGTCGGCGAGAGTGCGGCGCGCCTCGACCGCACCCTCGCGCCAACTCCCGTTGATCTCGACACGTACGGTGTGTGTCGTCGCGTCCTGGACGCTCACGATGCCTCCCGGGCTGCGGCGCGCGCCGCGGCATCCAGCAGCGCTCGGCGCGCGAGGACGCCGGCGACGCGTCGCCGGTAGGTGCCCGAGACCTCGATGTCATCCGGAGGATCGAGCCCGTCGATCAATGCCGTCACGGCTGCGAGGCCGGCCTCGTCGAGCACCCGCCCGCGGACGAGCGCGTCGATGTCGGCCAGGTGCGGGGCGCCGGCCACGCGCAGCAGCACGAGCGTCGCCGACTTGCACGCGCCGCCGGCGTCGAGCGCGACGACCGCGGCCGCGGCCACCTGCGCGTAGTCGCGGTAGCGGGCGCTGACCTCGTGAAACGCCGAACCGCTGCGCTCCTGGGGGGCGGGGAAGCGGACGGCGGTGATCAGCTCGTCGTCCCCGAGCGCAGTCTCGTTCGGGCCGCGAAAGAACTCGCGCGCGGCGATCGAGCGGTCGCCGCGCTGCGAGCGCGCCTCGATCGTCGCGTCGAGTGCGACGGTGACGGCCGTGAGCTCGGCCCAGGCCGCGGCGAACGCGAGCGAGCCGCCGACCGTTCCGCGGTGGCGGGTCGCGCGATAGCCGACGTACTGCAGCGCCTCGCCGATCAGCGGCCACGAGCGGGCGACGAGCGGATCGTCGAGCAGGGTCTGCTGGCGCACGAGCGCACCCACGACCAGCTCGCTGTCGCGCTCCTCGATCCCGTCGAGCCCGGCGACGCGGTTGATGTCGACGAGCGCGCGCGGCTTCACGCGCCGCATCTTCATGAGCGCCATCAGGCTCTGGCCGCCGGCGAGAACGCGGACGTCCCCTCCGGGCTCCAGCAGCCCGACGGCCTCGTCGATCGTCTGAGGTGCGTGGTAGCTGAACGGCGCGGACTTCATGCGCGCTGCCCGGCGGACAGCGGGAGCGCGTCGTTCGCGCTGTCGATGAACTCGACGGTGGTGAACACGATGTCCTCCGTGCCGGTAGTGACGAGGTCGTGGATCATCGATTCGCCCTCCCCGGACGCGAGCGCCTGCGTCTCGGCGACATCGTCATCGCGGACGATGCTACGCCGCGCCCTGTGACAGCACAATGAGCGATCTCCGCGCATCCCGTTAGGCAATGCCTAACGATGATTCAGTGCTCGACTCCGGTCTGGACGCAGCCGCGAGCGCAGCGCCGATCACGCCCGCATCGGCTCCGAGCTGCGCCGGGGCGACCGGCACGTCGCGCGAGTTGTGCGCGAAGATCATCAGCCGCATGGCCTCGACGGCCAGGTCGCGGTAGCGGTCGACCAATCCCAGCCCGCCGCCGATCACCACCATCCCGGGGTCGAGCGCGTTGACGAGCCAGGCGAGGCCGGCGCCGAGCGCGGCGGCGGCAGACTCGACGACGGCGTCGAGCGCGGGGTCGGCG
>JALYLC010000069.1 GCA_030774435.1 Actinomycetota bacterium | reverse complement strand
GAGCGTCGACGGCCGTGCCGACCACCTTGATGGCGTCGTGTGCCGAGAGCGCCTGGCGTACCTCCGCCAGGCCGGCGCACGAGCCGGAGATGAAGATGCGGATGGGGTCGCTCACTGAGTCGCTCCCGCCGGGTTGAGGAGGCCCTTGATCAGCTTCTGAACCGCTGCCGGGAGGCCGTCGCCGAGCACCGTCTGGAGGGTCTCGACCGTGGGCGGCGAGTTGAGCGCGCCTTCCTGCGGGCGCTGTGCGAGCCAGAAGTTGTCGTCGCCGTTGTCGGCGAGCCAGAGCATCTTCTGCGAGTCACGATCGCTGAGAGCGAAGAGGATGTGGGCGTCGCCGGCCACGCCCGTGGTGTCCTTCTGGCCGATCTGGGCGTGCAGCACGAGCACGTTGGTGAGCACCTTGCGCACGATGCGCTGGTTGCCGGAGCCGATCTGGGCGTACACGTCGACGTGGTCGCCGTCGTGCAGCGTGCCCACGAGGCCGTTGGAGGTCTTGACGTCGACGCCGATTGCGCGCGTGGTGCCGCGGATTGCGACGGTCGAGGCCGCCTCGCTCGCCGGCACGAAGACCTGGCTCGAGACCTGCTGGCCGGTGTAGAGATCCTGCTTCAGCACCTTGCCGTCGAGACCGGCGGTCGAGGTCAGTGCGCCCGGCAGCTGATCGTCCTGGACGATCTTCTGGGAGATCAGATGGCCCTGCGCGATGATGTCCTTGGCCGGGGTGCCGGCCGGGATGTCCACCTGGGCGACCAGGACCGACACGCGCGCCTGCCCCTGCTTTGCGGCCTGCTGGACGTTGCTCGTGTAAATGAGCACCGCGGCGATCGCTGCGATCGCGAGCCCGCCGGCGATGACCAGGTTGCGGATGCTGTAGTTCATGGCCCCTCGTGTAGTCGGAAGACGGGATTGGGGCGCGGCGGCTCGCGCCGCACATTGGCGCTCCAGGCCCTTCGTACTGGCACCATCGGCGTCTACCCCCTCCGGGATTAGCCCCCCGTTCGGGGGATCCCCGCCCCGGGACCGAGTTCGTCGCCCGGGCCGGTGGCTCGCTGCGCATCCGCTGAACAGCGTCCACCGGCCCAAGCCCCGCCCGGGCCCTGCTCGGCCGGCGTGGCCGCAGTATCCACAGCGCATCCGCTATGCGGATCACCCGTCCGGTTGATCCGGGGAGACGCGCACATCAAGGCCGATCATCTACCCTCGGCCGCCATGAGCGCACAGATTCTCGATGGCGCGGCCGTCGCCCGCTCGGTCCGCGAGCGCGTCGCTGCGGAGGTGCGCGAGCTCATGGCCTCCGGTGGCCCGCAGCCGGGCCTGGCCACGGTGCTGGTGGGCAGCGATCCCGGCTCGCAGATCTACGTCCGGCGCAAGAACGAGCAGACGGCCGAGGCCGGAATGCAGTCGTTCCATCACGAATTGCCGGCGACGACGCCGCAGGCCGAGCTGGACGCGCTGATCGACCAGCTCAACGCCGATCCCGCGGTGCACGGGATCCTGGTGCAGAGCCCGCTGCCGGGCGACCTGGACGAGGCGCGGGCGTTCGCGCGCATCGACCCGGCCAAGGACGTCGACGGCTTTCACCCCGCGAGCGTCGGCGCGCTCGTGCTCAACCGGCCCGGCTTGCGCTCATGCACTCCGGCCGGCGTGATCGAGCTGCTCGATCACTACGAGATCGACCTGGAGGGGCGCGAGGTCGTCGTCGTGGGACGCTCGAACATCGTGGGCAAGCCCGTCGCGCTGCTCGCGCTCCACCGCAATGCGACCGTGACCATCGTGCACTCGCGCACGCGTGAGCTGCCGTCGGTGACGCGCCGCGCCGAGGTGCTGATCGTGGCCATCGGGCGGCCGCAGTTCGTGAAGGCCGACATGGTCTCGCCGGGCACGGTCGTGATCGATGTCGGCATCAACCGCACCGATGCAGGCATGGTCGGGGACGTCGACTTCGAGCCCGTCAGCGAGGTCGCGAGCGCGATCACGCCGGTGCCCGGCGGCATCGGGCCGATGACGATCGCGATGCTGCTCTCGAACACGCTGCAGGCGGCGCGCGCGAGTCTGTCGGGGCTGCGCGGGCACGGTTACTAGACTCCGGTGCTCGTGAGCCTGACCCCTGAAGACGTGCGGCACGCCGCTGCCCTCGCCCACATCGCGCTCGAGCCGGATGAGCTCGAGTCGCTGGCGCGTGATCTCGCGGGCATTCTCGACCACATCGGCCGCATTGCCTCGCTCGACCTCGCCGACGTGCCGCCGACCTCGCACGCGCTCGACCTCGTGAACGTGTTCGGTGACGACGTCCCGCGCCCACCGTGGCCGCGCGAGGAGCTGCTCTCGCTGGCGCCCGAGCGCACGGCGGACGGCTTCCTCGTCCCCCCGATCGGCGCCTGATGGCCGGGCTCGACGTCGAGCGCACGAGCGCCGAGGAGATCGCACGGCTGCTGGACGCGCGCGAGCTGAGTTGCGAGGACGTGGCGGCGGCCTACCTGAGCCGCATGGCTGCGCACAACGATGAGCTGAACGTCTTCCTGCACATCGACGAGGAGCGCACTCTCGCGCAGGCGCGCGCGCTCGACGGCGAGGGGCGCAGCGGCATAGCCGGCGTGCCGATCGCCTACAAGGACCTGCTCTGCATCCGCGACGTGCCGACGACGGCGGGCTCGCGCGTGCTCGAGGGCTACCGGCCTCCCTACACCGCCACCGTCGTGCGGCGCTGCGAGGCCGAGGGCCTCGTGCAGCTCGGCAAGACGAACATGGACGAGTTCGCGATGGGGTCGTCCAACGAGAACTCCGCCTACGGCCCGACGCGCAACCCCTGGGATCGCGAGCGCGTCCCGGGCGGGTCGAGCGGCGGCTCGGCGGCCGCCGTGGCCGCCTCGATGGCGCCGCTCTCGCTCGGCACCGACACCGGCGGCTCGATCCGCCAGCCCGCCGCGCTCTGCGGCGTGGTGGGCATGAAGCCCACCTACGGCGCGGTCTCGCGCTACGGCGTCGTGGCGTTCGCGAGCTCGCTCGACCAGATCGGTCCCTTCGCCAACTCGGTGGCCGACGCTGCGCTGCTGCTCGACGTGATCGCCGGGCCGGATCCCGCCGACTCCACGTCGATCCCCGACACGCCGCAGCTGGTGCTGCCGCAGGT
>JALYLC010000068.1 GCA_030774435.1 Actinomycetota bacterium | reverse complement strand
ACCGGACACTCGTCGCAGAATCGGAACTCGCGGAGCGGGCTGCCTTGCGAGTGGTGCCGCATAGGCGAAGCCAACGGAGCCACGAGTAAGTGCGGCGACTCTCCCTTCGGCTCGCTGGCTCGGACGTTTCATCGTCGAGTCGCCCGTCGTACGCGGCCTAGCCGCACCGCATGTTTAGTCCGACGCGAAGACGCTAAAGCCACTACCCCCTTCGCGACCTGACCACTGACCACCGACGAGAGCGCGGACTGATACGCGCGGGCCAAGGGTCACGTCGCCTTTCCAACAGACCGCGACGGGGGCGCTTGGGTCGGCCAGATGGCCAGCCGGTCGTCACGCTTACGTCGAACGAGCCGATGTGATATTCGCACGCGCGCGTGTACTTCAAACTCGACTCCGCGCGCCTCAAACTCGACTCCGCGCGCCGCTGTCGCCTTTGGCGGAAGGACGACACCGACGGAGTGCCGTGCCTACTGTCGAACAAGGTCTCAAGGTTTCGCGTCGACGAGGTCGGATAGCGTGCCCGCCCGAGTCCGAACAAGGTTCAAGCGCCGTGTCCTCTGCCGCTTGTTGCCTGATCTAGTGAGGCTCGTGCTTCGCACCATTCGCGATCTGAGCTTGGGCATGCGCGAGCACGTCATCCATGCAGGACCTCGTAGTCGATTTGGAGTGAGTGTCCGCCGCGGCGGCATGCGTCCAAATTGGTGTGGGCACGGACATCCTGCGGGTACGCCGCATTCGCTGGGGGAGTAGCATCGCCGCGCGACGTGCTGCTGCACCTTCTCCTTGTCGGCGTGCTCGTCTTCGGAATCAATCTCCTGCCCGCGTTCGGGCCGCCGACCTGGGCGGTGCTCGTCTTCTTCGGCTTCCGCTATCCCGAGATCCCGACGGGGGCGTTGATCGTGGGCGGCGCCGTGGCCGCCGCGTCAGGCCGCCTCGTGCTCGCGCTGGCCTTCCGCGCCTTCGGAACGAAGCTCCCACGCAAGCGGCAAGAGAGCCTGCAGGTGCTCGGTCGCACCCTCGCCGAGAGCCGCACCGGACTGCTCGCCAGCTTCGCCCTCTTCGCCGTTGCGCCTCTCCCCTCAGCCCAGCTGTTCGAGGCGGTCGGGCTCGCCGGCGTCCGGCTGCGTCATCTTGTTGCGGCGTTCTTCGTCGGCCGGCTCGTCAGCTACTCGATCTACGTCACCGCCGCTTCCGCAGGCCACAGAAGCCTCAGCCGAGTGTTCGCGAAAGGCTTCTTCTCGCCGCAGGCGATCGTCACCGAAGTTCTCAGCATTGCTCTGCTGGTTGCCACCCTCCTCATCGACTGGCCGACGGTGATCGACAAGCTGCGCGGCTGGTGGGCGGCCCGGCGCGGACGTCCCGCGTCGGCACCGATCGCGACTAGACCTCGCCGCCCACCAGGTCGATGACCTAACAGCCCTTCACTCGTCGCGTTTCAAACCCGCGGCAAACCGCTTTGCAGGTCGAGCTTGTTACGCACGGTCGAGCTTTTACGCTTGACGCGCGCGCGCAAATATCACGTGAGCTCGTCTGACGTCAACCCTGCACTTGGGACAGCCTGTCTCGCCCACGGAACGAAGCAGCGTGTGAGAAGCTTCGCGCGCACGGGCACAGTCGAGCAGCGGGCGGATCAACGCAAGCAGGCGCTCTACCGATGTCGTGATCTGGCGGAATCGCGACAATCGTGTCCGCGTCGGACTACGTTTCTACGTTTTTTCGGGGCAGGGGTTGAGCCGGATCTCGTTGCCCTGCCGGTCGGACTATGTTTCTAGTCTCATCTGGTCATCTACCCGAGCTCTTTGAGCCGCTTGCGAAGCTCGCTGCGCTCTGCCTCTCGGCGGTCTTTGATGACTTGTTCGGCTGCTTTGCGGGCGGCGTCGCGGGCGCCCTCTTCTGCTGCAGCCCGGATCAGATGGAGTTCGGGCGTCGTGAGGGATGCGTACTCGATCCCAGCGTCCGCTACGCCGAGCTCGATTGGGGTTGCTTGGCCTGTTTCAAGATACTCGATAGTGACGCCGAGCTTGCCCGCGATTCGTCGTAGCGCCTTCACTGATGGCGTTCGCGCGCCAGCTTCGATCCGCGAGATGTACGCGTAACTGATGCCTGGAGAGGAAAGGTCGCGCTGCGACATGCCACGGTCAAGCCGAAGGCGTTTCAGCCGTGCGCCAAGATGCTCTCGTCTCGCCACGCTGTGATCTTTCCATGGCGGGCTATGTCCAATGGTCAACGCCAACGCGCAAGAGTCAACAACTAAACGCGAACCTGACCAGCTCGAAGGCAGCACCGACGTTTCGTATCAGCGGTAGAGTCTTGCGGGGTTGTCTGCCGCCATGATCAAGTTCGACTTACACGGGCGTGAACTCGCGCTCGATGAGACCGTCGTCCAAAAGCTGCAGGCGGAAGCGCTCGCTAAAGCCGGTTCCTCGACGACTCTCAACGATCTCGCCGTGATCCTCACGCGGGCGCTCTCCGAGCGGAAAACAATCACCCTTCGAAGAGCAGAGTCGCGCGCACTGGAACAGCTC
>JALYLC010000067.1 GCA_030774435.1 Actinomycetota bacterium | reverse complement strand
CAGCGTCGAGAGCAAGATCGGCGTGGGCACGACCTTCCGCGTCGAGCTGCCGGGCTTCGAGCCCGAAGCGCACGAGCGGCTCGCTCCGCTCTCCCCGCTCGCAGCCTGATCCCGACAGCGCGCAGCGGTCAGATGCGCCGGTAGCGCGCGTCGGCCAGCGAGTACGTGCCGAACGCCAGGAGGCCGCAAGCGACCACGATGAGGGCCGCGGTGCCGTAGGAATGCTGCAGCAGGCGCGCCAGCGCGCCGTCGATGCCCACGGCATCCTTGGGCGTGTAGTCGCGGGCCGCCTTGAGCGCGAAGACGCCGATCAGCGCGAACGCGACGGCCCGGGCGACGAGCCCGACCACGCCAACGGCGGTGAAGGCCTTGAGGACGCCCCGGGACATCTGACCCGTCTTGGAGTACTCGAGGAATTTCTTGCTCAGCCCAAGGTAGGCCTGGTACGCGGCGATGCCGATGAAGAGCACGCCCACAGCGGCGACGAGCTCGCGCCCTGCGGGCCACTGCAGCACGCCTGCGGCGGTCTTCTTGGGCGTGGTCGAGGAGTTGCTCGCAGTGCCGCGCAGCACGCTGATCGCGAGGATGCAGAAGGCGGTATAGGCCGCAGCGCTGCCGATCGCGCCGATCCGGTCGAGCTTGCTGTGCTCCCCGTACTCGGGCGTGTGGCCGACGAAGGCCTGCGCAAGCCGCCAGATCGCGTAGCCGCCCAGGCCGATGGCGGTGAGGATGAGCAGGGCATGACCGAACGGCTGGTGGGCGATCTGGTGCATCGCGCCCTGCTGGTTGGGTCGTGGCCCGGCCTGGCCCTGCGCGAGCCGGATGGACAGGATGCCGATCAGGGCGTACAGGGCGCCTCGCGCCACATATCCCGCTCGGGCGAGCGCCTCGAAGAGAGGCGTCTCGGTGAAGGCCTCGGCGTTTCTCTCGGCGACATTGACATTCATGCGCCGGGGTTGCCCGGCCTGCCGAGATTTACACCTTCGCTGCCGGCCGGCCGGGCGAACGCCCCGACTGCGGCGGCGCCGGCGTCTTCGAGGCTGCCTCCTCGAGCGGCTCGGCGAACGCCAGGCGGCGGCCGCCGAACGCCACGGCGCAGAGCGCGAACCACGCCCAGCCGAGCATCACGCCGGCGATCACGTCCGACAGCCAGTGCACGTCGAGCAGGACGCGGCTCGACGCGACGCCCACCGCGATCGCCCCGGCGCTGCCCGCGAGCAGCGCACGCACGCGAGCGCCCCGTCGCCGCGCGAGAATCAGCGCGAGCGCCGCGTAGAACGACGCGGCCGTCGAGGAGTGGCCGCTCGGGAACGACGGGCCGAGCGTCTCGGCGATCGGGTTGAGCGTCGGCCGGGCGCGATCGACCAGGGCCTTGATGGCATTCGTGATGCCCGTGTCGCCGCCAGAGACGAGCAGGAGAAACGGAAACAGATAGCGACTCGGGGCGCGCCGCCACTCGTACAGGAGGACGGCGACGCCAACCAGGAGAACGATGGGCCAGTCCCCGAGATCCGTGACCCAGTAAAGCGCACGTGTGGACAGGTGCGTAGCGTGCGCGTTGCCCCATTCGGCCACACTGGAGTCGACGGAGGCGACCGTGGCGTTGCCGCGCACGAGCAGGGCGAGCAGCCCGACCGTGAACCCACCTCCGATCATCAGCGCGACGGCGGCGGTGAGCGCGAGGCCCGTGGTGACAGCCGGATCGGTTCGCGCGCGCAACCACCCGCGCAGCGCGCTCGACTCGGCGACCGTCTCGACGACGTCGGCGGCCGCGGCCGTCGCGCCCCTGTTGGGTGCGAGGCGGTCGAACGCCAGCCCGATCAGCAGACCGGCAACGAGCGCGACGAGTAGTAGCAGGAGAATCGGCATTGTCAGAGGTGGTGTTGGGCTGGGCGGCGGGGGAAAAGGTTTCTCCGATTTCGGATTGGAGAAACCCGCGGCATGAATCTTCTGCGATCCGCCGGCCAGGCGCATCATGCTGCCACCTCGAGGACACGTGACGGCACCTCAACCGCGGCCGCGCCGCGCCGTCGGGACGACTCCGCGGCGCCCAACGCCGCGCTCGTGGCTCCGCGCGGTGGCGCCTCGGAGCGGTTGGGCCGGCGTTTCGCCGGTCGCTCCCCGATTCTCCTGTTCTGCCTGACGACGCTGGCCGGCTACGTGATCGTCGCGGCGCTCATGATCGGTCTCGGGTTCCTGCTGGTCGATGTCGTCCTGCCGGTGCACGTCATCGGACACGACGACGAGGCGGTGAACACCTGGCTCGCTTCGCATCGCAGCCCGGCGCGCAACGACGTCTCCTTCGTCGGCACCGCGCTCGGCGACATCCCGTTCATCCCGGCGCTCGTGATCGTCACGGCAATCGGCGCCGCCGTTCTTCGCCGCTGGCGCGTGTTCGCGTTCATCCTGGGAGCGATCGCGGTCGAGGTCGCCGCCTACCGCGTTACGAGCCTGATCGTCCACCGTCAGCGCCCGTCGGTTCCCCGCCTCGACCCTGATCACCTGCCCGTGAACCAGAGCTATCCGTCGGGTCACGTCGCCGCGGCCGTGGTCGTCTACGTCGGACTCGCGCTCCTCATCGCGGCCCGGCTGCGCGGACGCGGGGCCCGGATCGCCGTCTGGGCGTTCGCGATCGCGCTCCCGCTCGTCGTTGCGCTGTCGCGCATGTACCGCGGCATGCACCACCCGCTCGACGTCACCGCCGGGTGTCTCATGGGCTTCGCGGCGATCACCATCGCCCTCTTTGCGACGAGGGCGGCCGGGGAGGCCGCGCGCCTCCGCTCAACGGACAGCGCTGGGGGACGGGCATGACGCGCATCGCCGTGATCGCTCACCGCGGCAAGACCCTCGGCGGTGCCCTCGCGGAGTTGCGGCGCACCCTGGAGCGGCGCGGCGCGACAGACGTCTTCTGGCGCGAGGTCGGGAAGAGCCGCTTTGCCCCCAGTGAGGTCAGGAAGGCGCTCGCCGAGGAGGCCGAGTTGATCTTCGTCTGGGGAGGCGACGGGATGGTGCAGCGATGCGTGGACGTCATCGCGGGCACGGAAGCGACGCTGGCAATCATCCCGGCGGGCACTGCCAACCTGCTGGCGACGAACCTCGGCATCCCGAAGGACATCGAGCAGGCAGTCGACGTCGGCCTGTCGGGCCACACGCGCCGCATCGACGTCGGGCGCCTCAATGGCGAGCGCTTCGCCGTGATGGCCGGCGCCGGGTTCGATGCGCGCATGATCGGCGACGCCGACGGCGGCCTCAAGGATCGCGTCGGCCGCATCGCCTACGTCTGGACCGGCGCCAAGCACCTGCGTGAGAAGCCGTTCCGCGCCAAGATCAAGGTGGACGGCGCCCGCTGGTACGACGGTGACGCGAGCTGCATCCTGCTCGGCAACGTGGGCAAGCTCTTCGGCGGAGTCGAGGCGTTCGAGGACGCGCACCCGGACGACGGCCTGCTCGAGCTCGGCGTCATCTCCGCGGACGGCGTCAAGGAGTGGGCGGGGACCGTTGCACGCGCCGTGGTCGGAACGGCCAGCAAGTCGCCGCACGCCGTCACCACGAAAGTGCGGTCCGTTCGCATCAAGCTCGATCGCAAGGTGCTGTACGAGATCGACGGCGGTGACCGCAAGAAGGTGCGCAAGCTCCGCATCGAGGTCGAGCCGGAAGCCGTGCAGATCTGCGTTCCTAGCGAGTGAGGTCGCGCTCGTAGAGCAGCTCGAGCGGCCAGTCGTCGTCCTGCTCGGGCGCGCTGCGCCGGATGCTGAGGGCTGCCCGGCGCTCGTCCAGCTGCAGCACTGCGACCGAGTTGTCGAAGGTCAGCGGCGAGACCAGCTGCCAGCTCACATCCGGGCGGCGGACGCCGGCGCTGCGAGCGAGCGCCCGGCAGGCCACGCCGGCGGCCCGCGTGCTGAAGATCTTGACGACTCGTCGTTCCCGCGATTGCAGGGGGTTGCGGAAGGGAGAGCAGACGATCTGGAAGACCTTGCTGGTCTGACGCTCCCCGAGCGCGATCTCCGCGACGTAGGCCGTGTGGACGTCCCCGCCGATCAACGAGATCGTTGCCGGCGCGTCCTCTCCCTCCGCAAGCTCGTGGAGGAGCTCCGCCATGGTGCGGAACGATCGCTGAAAGGCCGGCCAGTGCTCGAGGTCGAGTGCGCGGCGGATCCGCTCGCCCGCGCGGGCGGCCGGGCGCCCCCAGGCGCCCGCGCACACGGCCTCGTTCCACGCCTCGAACCCGTCGATTCCGGGCGTCATGAACACGGGCAGCGTACTCGCGATGATCAGATGGTCGAATGCGCCGCGAGCATGGTCCGCGATCCACTGCCACTCCTCGTCGTCGACCATGTCGCGCCGGCCCTCGGTGAGCACCCGCGAGGCGCGAGAGTCGATCACGACCAGGCGGGAGCGGCCGAAATCCCGGTGGAACGCGAACCGGCTCGAGGCCGGCTCCCGGTCGATGGCGCGGGCGAACTCGCGCAGTCGCGGCCCGCCGTCCTGCTCATGCGAGAGCGCTGCGAGCAGGGGCTCCTCCGCGAGTTCCGGAGGAGCGAGGTTGCCGATGTGCTGGTAGACCCAGTACGCCATGAAGGCGCCCGTGATGCGCTCGTCCCACCACGAGGTCGCGCGCATCTCGCGCACCCAGGCAGCGGAGATGTTCCAGTCGTCGTGCACATCGTGGTCGTCGAAGATCATCGTGCTCGGCACGGTGGCGAGCAGCCAGCGGATGTCGGGATCGCTCCACGCCTCCTGGTAGAGGCGTGCGTATTCCTCGAAATCGGCGACCTGCTCGCCGGGCTCCCGGCTCGTGTCGCGCCGCGCGCGGATGAACGCGCGCGTCTGCTCGGACGTCTCGTCCGCGTAGACCTGGTCGCCCAGTAGGAGCAGGCAGTCGGGCCACTCCTCGTGTGCCGACTGCAGCCGCCGCGAGAGCGCCAAGAGCGCGTCGACGCCGAATCCCAGCTCGTGCTCCGACGGCGCGAGCGTATACGGCGGTCGCTCCGGATCGCCGACGCGGCAGGAGCCGAAGACGAGCCGTGCACGGCGCTCGTGCTCGCGCGTGTGGATCGTCGGCAGCGGCCTGCCGTCGTCCGGGGGCCAGACCCGCTCGCCGTCGAGGTGCACCTCGTACGTCCGCACCGAGCCCTCGTCGAGGTCGCTCAACACGACAAGCGCGTAGTGATGCCCCTCCACGCAGAACGTCCGCTCGCGCGCGTCGAGAACGGCGACTTCACACGGCGCGTCCGTCTCCACCCAGACCGTCGCTTGTGTGCTGCCGGTGTAGCGCAGGAGCGGCCCGAGGACGAGACCTGGCATGGCGCGGAGACCCTAGCAGCGGGTCGCTGGTCAGCAAGCCGTCGACGGCAGCCCAGGCCGATCGGACGGCGGGAAGACCGCCTCGATGTCCAGGCCGCCGCCGGCTCGAGACCGAACGGCGAGCGAGGCCGCGTGCGCAGTCGCGATGGCCTGGGCGATGGAGAGGCCGAGCCCGAGGCCCTGTTGCTCGCCCTGACCGCCTCTGTGACCGTCGGCGAGCCGCTCGAACGGCTGCAGGAGCCTGTCGATCTCAGCCGGCGGGACTTCTGGCCCGCTGTTGCCGACCGAGAGCGTCGCACCTCGCGCCGTGGTCGCCGTCTCGACCGCGATCCGGCCACCGGGCACGTTGTGCCGGATGGCGTTGTCGACGAGGTTCGCGATCAGACGCTCGCCCAGCCGCACGTCGCCCGAGGTCGGCGCGGGGTCGAGTCTCGCGTCGATCCGCAGGTCGTGACGCCGCGCCTCTGCACGGCGGGCGAGCAGGACGTCGCGCGCGACGGCGGCCAGGTCGAACGGCTCGCGATGGTCGAGGCCGCGCTGACTGCGCGACAGCGTGAGCAGCGCCTCGATCAGCCGCTCCTGCTGCTCACCGGCGCCGATCACGCGCCGGCAGGTCTGCCGCAGGCTGTCGACCGTGGCGTCGGGGTCCGCGAGAGCGACCTCCACGAGCGTGCGCTCGAGCGTGAGCGGGGTGCGCAGCTCGTGCGAGGCGTTCGCGACGAACTGCCGCTGTGCGGCGAACGAGGCTTCGAGCCGCTCCAGCAGACCGTTGAAGGTCGTCCCGAGCTGCCTGAGCTCGTCGTCGGGGCCGTCGAGCGCGAGGCGCCGGTGCAGGCTGCTCGCCGAGATCTCGCGAGCGGCGGCCGTGATCGTGCGCAGCGGGCGCAACGCGCGGCCGGCGATCAGCCAGCCGAGGCAGATCGAGATGAGCGTGATGATCGCGAGCGCCGCTCCGTACTGGATCAGGAGCTGGTGGAGCGCGGAGCTCGCCCGCTGGTGGGCCTGGCTGAGGAGCTGCTGGGGATCGGGCGCGACGCTCGGAGCGGTTTGCGAGTCGAACGCCTGGGAATCGTTCGGGACCAATCCGGCGACGCCGACGGAGCCGTTCGTCTGCGTCGCGACGAAGAAGTTGCCCGTGTACTGCCTCGAGACGAGCACATACGTGATCGCGAGCAGGGCGGATCCCGAGGCGAGGAAGAGGCTGCCGTACAGGAGCGTCAGGCGCAGGCGCAGCGTCTGGCCCGGCATCCGCAGCGTCTCTCGCCGCGACGTCATCCGCTCGGCGATGCTGCTCACGCCCGGATCCGGTAGCCGGCCTGCGGGACGGTCTCGATCGCGGGTGGCTCGCCGAGCTTGCGGCGCAGCCTGCTGATCGTCACCTTGACGACGTTGGTGTACGGATCGGCGTACTCGTCCCAGGCGCGCCGGAGCAGCGTCTCGGGCGAGCAGACGATGCCGTCGGCGGCCATCAGCAGCTCGAGCACGCTGAGCTCCTTCGTGCTGAGCTCGAGCCTGCGGCCCGCGCGGGTCGCCACGCGCCGTCCGGTGTCGAGGCGGATGTCTCCCCGCACGAGGATCGGCGGCAGTGCCGGCTGGGTGCGGCGCGCCAGGGCGCGGATGCGCGCGACGAGCTCGGCGAACGCGAACGGCTTGGGGAGATAGTCGTCTGCGCCGAGGCTGAGCCCGTCGACGCGGTTCTCGATCGTGTCGGCCGCGGTGAGCATGAGCACGCGCGCACGCGAGCCGTCCGCCACCAGGGCCTTGCAGACGTCGTCTCCGTGCAGCCTCGGGAGGTCGCGATCGAGCACGACGACGTCGTAGCTCTCACGTGCCGCGCGTTCGAGCGCGGAGTGGCCGTCGAAGGCGATGTCGACTGCCATCCCCTCCCGGCGTAGTCCGACGGCGACCGTCGCGGCGAGCTCTCGGTGGTCCTCGACGATCAGCACTCGCATCGCTTTCAGCATGCCCGAAGCTTGGTTACGCCCCCGTTACGACTTCCGTTCCCGTGCTGTTACCGGGTGCTTGCCAGCCTTGTCCGTAGGAATCGATCGCCTCGATCGGACAGGAAGTGGTGAGCATGCGAACAGATGAACGAGAGATACTCCGTCGCCGCTGCCGGCGGCTCCCGGCCGGCGTCGTCGTCACCGCCGCCCTCGTCGCGTTTGCCGTCGTCGGTTGCGGAGGCGGATCAGGCTCGCCGGGAGTCGCGAGCATCGCGACGACGACGTCTGCCGATCAGCCGGCGAAGCAGGGCGGCGATGGCAAGGCGAGCGCGAAGCATCAGACGTTCTCGGCCTGCATGCGCGCGCACGGCGTGCCGAACTTCCCCGACGCCAACAGCAACGGCGGGATCGCGATCGACGCAAACAGCGGCGTCGATCCTTCCTCGCCGCAGTTCCAGGCGGCGCAGAAGGCCTGCCAGAAGCTCGCGCCCAACGGCGGCAAGCCGCCGTCGCCCGCAGAGCAGGCCAAGGCGCAGCAGCAGGCGCTCAAGTTCTCGGCCTGCATGCGCTCGCACGGCGTGCCGAACTTCCCCGATCCGAAGTTCTCGGGCGGCATGACGCAGATCAGCATCGACGCCAAGAACGGCGGCATCGACCCGGGCTCGCCGATCTTCCAGTCCGCGCAGAAGACCTGCCAGAAGCTGATGCCGGGCAGGCCGGGCGGTCCGGGCGGCGGTCCGACGACACACGTCGGCGGGAACGGGCCGGCCTCCGGGGGCGCCACTCAGACCGGCGGCGCGGGCAAGTGAGGCGCCGCTGGATCGGAGCCGCCGTGGCGGCCGCACTGATCGCCGCGACGGTCGCGCTCGTGACGACGGGGAGCTTCGCTCGCGGCGACGCGAACGACCCGGCGGCAGCCGACGCCGCCGCGACGTCGCTCGCAAGCGTCACGCGCCAGACCCTGTCTTCCCAGACGCAGGCGAGCGCGACCCTCGGGTATGCGGGCGCGGCGACCATTGCCGCGCCCGCCGGGACGCCGCCATCGGCAGCGCGACAGGCGCGGCAGTCCGTGACGACGGCGAGGGGCTCGCTGCTGGCCGCGCGCATCAATCTGACAGCCGATCTGGAAGCGCTCGAGAGTGCTCGAGCCCGCCTCACGGCCGATCGCCAGAAGCGTGCGGTCGACTGTCGCGGGTCCAGTGCGGCGCAGAGCCCGCCCAGCAGCGCCGGGGGAGACGGCGGCGGAGCCTCAGGCGCCTGCGCGAGCGATCAGGCAACGGTCTCCTCCGACGAGCAACTGGTCACGGGGGACGAGGCGAAGGTCGCGAACGACCGCCAATCGGTGGCCTCCTCGCAGGCTGCGCTCGCCGACGCCCAGGCCGGCCTCAGCGCCGCCGAGTCCTCGGCCACGGCCTACGGCGACAACTCCTCCTACACGCTGCTACCGGGCGTCGGCCGGGTGCTGCGGCGCGGCCAGACGCTGTACCGGATCGGCGATGCGCCCGTGGTCCTGCTGTACGGGCCGGTCGTACCGTGGAGGGCGTTCATACCGGGGATGTCGCCGGGCAGGGACGTCGCCGAGCTGAACGCCAACCTGCGCCTGCTCGGCTTCGCGAAGGGACTGCGGGGGACTGCGTTCAGCGCGGCGACGGCGGCCGCCATCCGCTCCTTCCAGTCGGCACACGGGCTCGCCCCGA
>JALYLC010000066.1 GCA_030774435.1 Actinomycetota bacterium | reverse complement strand
TCCCAGAGCGCGACCCGCCGTGTCTCCACCAGACCGAGCGAGCGCTCGAGGCTCCCCGGTACGTCGATCACGTTAGTGCTACGCCGTGACCGGGACCCGTGCCCTGGCCAGCGCCTGCTCTAGGTCGGCCAGGATGTCCTCGATGTGCTCGATGCCGACCGAGAGGCGGACCGTGTCCTGCGTCACGCCGGAGGCCGCGAGCTCGTCGTCGTTGAGCTGCGAGTGCGTCGTCGAGGCGTTGTGGATCGCCAGCGACTTGGCGTCGCCGATGTTGGCGAGGTGGCTGAACAGCTCGAGGCTCTCGATGAACTTCTGGCCGGCCTCGCGGCCGCCCGTGATGCCGAACGTCACCAGGCCGCCGAAGCCGCCGGAGAGCTGGCGCTTGGCGAGCTCGTGGTAGGACGAGCTCTCGAGGCCCGGGTAGTTCACCCACTGCACCGCGGAGTGGCCCTCGAGGTGCCGCGCGACGGCGAGCGCGTTGGCGGAGTGGCGCTCCATGCGCAGCGGCAGCGTCTCCAGGCCCTGCAGGAACAGGAACGCGTTGAACGGCGAGAGCGCCGCGCCCGTGTTGCGCAGCAGCACGGTGCGCACGCGTCCGATGTAGGCCGCGGGCCCGAGCGCGTCGCTCCAGACCACGCCGTGGTAGGACGGGTCGGGCGTCGTCAGCCCCGGGAAGCGCTCGCTCTGGGCCGTCCAGTCGAAACGGCCGGAGTCGACCACGATGCCGCCGATCGACGTGCCATGGCCGCCGATGTACTTGGTGGCGGAGTGCACGGAGACGTCCACGCCATGGTCGAAGACGCGGCAGTGGATGGGCGTGGCCGCCGTGTTGTCGACGATCAGCGGCAGGCCCTGGGCGTGCGCGGCGTCGGACCAGGCGCGCAGATCGACGACGTTGAGCTTGGGGTTGCCGATCGTCTCGGCGAACACGAGGCGCGTCTTGTCGTCGGCCAGGCGGGCGACGGCGTCGGGGTCGTCGGGATCGGCCCAGCGCACCTCGATGCCGTACTGCGGCAGTGTGTGCGCGAACAGGTTGTAGGTGCCGCCGTACAACGTCGAGACCGAGATGATGTTGTCGCCGGCTCGCGTGACGTTGAGCACGGAGTAGGCGACGGCCGCCTGGCCAGAGGCGGTGGCGCAGGCGGCGAGCCCGCCCTCGAGCGCCGTGACGCGCTGCTCGAAGACGTCCCAGGTCGGGTTCATGATGCGGCTGTAGATGTTGCCCGGCACCTTGAGCGCGAACAGGTCGGCCGCGTGCTGGGTGTCGTCGAACTCGTACGACGTCGTCTGGTAGATCGGGACGGCCCGGGCCTTGGTGGTCGGGTCGGCCGTCTGACCGCCGTGAAGGGCGATCGTCTCGGCTCGCTGTCCGCTCATCTGCGTTCCTCTCATTTCTGGTTTGTGACGAGAGCGAGGGTAGGCATCGCAGCGCGCGCCCACATGCGGGGCACCGCCGTAGTGCGTCGCTGCAAACTGCCGTACTGGGTACTCCGGAGGACCTCGCGCTGTCGTTGCGTTGTCCCGGGAACGAAAAAGGCCCTCCGTTTCCCGGAGGGCCTTCGGCGTCGCGGAGCGTTCCACGAACCGGCTGTCATCTTCCGCCTCGCGCACCCGGGACGGAGACGCTTGGCGCTGGATGGAGCACCTGGCGGGCCGAAGCCCCGGTTGCTGCGGTGTCGTCGGGCCAGTTCCCTCGACCGCTCGGGATGACGTTGCGAGCGGCAGCCTAGCGCACGGCGCCTGCGGTCGCGAATCAAGACCGAGACTCCTACAGATTCCGCAGTTTTCCCGGGCAATCTTGACTGGATCTTGATGCCCGGCAAGCCAACCTTAACCCGTACTGAACCCCTGCCTCGGGACAATGGGTGTGCGCGTTGGTTTGGTTTGAGCAGGTTAGGAACGGGCCGGCTCGGGGAATACAACGGCCGGGAGTTGCGTTCTTCCAAGCGGTTGCCCGTGGAGGGACAGAGCGCTCTCTACGGCACCGGGCACGCAGAGAGATTCAAACGGCGCAAACCGCCGAGGAGTTGAGAGACACCGTGATCGCCACTGAGAACACAGCACTTGCGCCCGAGTTGGAGGGCCTCGTCGAGCGTGGGCTCGAACGTGGTCACGTGACGCTCGCCGAGGTCAACGAGGCACTCGCAGAGGCCGGTGACGAGGCGATGCCCGTCGAGGAGGCTACGCGCGAGCTCGACGGCATGGGTATTGAGGTGCGCGACGAGGACAGCGTCGAGCAGCGAGGTCCCGTCGTTCTGCCGGTGGCCGATGGCCCGACCGACTCGCTCGAGCGCTTCCTCTCCGAGATCGGCCGCTATCCGCTGCTGACCAAGGTCGAGGAGATTCAGCTCGCCAAGCGCGTCGAGGCCGGCGACATGCTGGCCAAGCGCCGCATGGTCGAGTCGAACCTGCGTCTGGTCGTGTCGATCGCGAAGAACTATCGCGGTCAGGGCCTGGGCTTCCTGGATCTCATCCAGGAGGGCATCCTGGGCCTGATCCGCGCGGTCGAGAAGTTCGACTGGCG
>JALYLC010000065.1 GCA_030774435.1 Actinomycetota bacterium | reverse complement strand
GCGGAGTGGATGGTGGTGTATGAGAGTCCGACTGCGCCGCCGGCGCGGCGCTGCGCGACCTGGAGCACGACGAGGCCGAGCAGCGCAACGCCCAGGCCGAGCGACGTGAGCACGAGGTACTTCCACGCAGCCTCGAGCGCGCGCGCCTTGCCGGAGAACGCCACGAGCAGCGCAGAGGCCGCTGTCGTCGCCTCGATGAGCAGCCAGGCTGCACCGAGGTTCGCAGCGAGGGGGACGGCTAGGAGCGCGCTCCAGAACACGAGCAGCGCGGTGTAGTAGTGCGCTCGGGGCCGCCGTCCGCTGAACAGGCTCCGCGGCGCGCCGGCCAGATACGCCGGGGAGACGGCGAGGCTGGCGACGCCGACGAGCGCGATCACGGCCAGCAGGACGCCGCCGGCGGCGTCCACGACGAGCCACTCCCCAAGCAGCGGCCGATTCGGGGCGGCGAGTGCCCAGGCGCTCGTGACGGCGGCCAGCAGCGCTGTGATGACGCCGCTGCCGAGGGCGACGCGCTGGCCGGCGCGCTGACTGGGCAGCATCGCGACGAGGCCGGCTGCGAGCAGTGGCAGCGCCGGCACCGCCGCGGCGATGAGCTGCCGGCTAGCCACGCAGCTGCCTCAGGTGTCGGGTGTCCGCGCTGCCGAACTCGGCGTAGATGCGGGCGTGCAGGAGCGCGGCCACGAGCACCACGACGATGAGGTCGCCTGCGACGCCGAGCTCGATCAGCGTCGGCAGGCCGCCGGTGACTGCGAGTGCTGCGACGGCCAGCGCGTTGTCGATCTGCACCAGCGCGACGATGTGGAACACGGTCGGGCGGCGGGTCGCGATCGTGACCAGCCCGAACGCGACCAGCGCCAGCACCGCGCGCTCGACCGTGCGGTCGCCAAGGCCGAGGGAGGGCACAAGCAGCGCGAGCACCAGGGCGAGGCCAATGGCGGATGAGGCGCGCAGCAGCGGGCCGGCGTCGGCCCGCACCGGGCGCGCCTCGCGAGTGCGACGCACGACGATCAGCAGGAGCGCGCCAAGCAGGACGGCGCGGGCGAGCAGCCCGGCCGCGGCCAAGAGGCCGTCGGCGCCATGAGCGCGCTCGGCAGCCACGCCGGCGATCAGCAGCGACTGGACGGTGACGGCGGCCACGGCGACGCTCCGGCGACGGACCGCGGGGACGGCGAGGCCCAGAGCGACGATGACCCAGACGAGCGCGCCGTTCATCGGCCGACCGCCACCAGCTGAGTGAGCACTGCCAGGAGTGCCACGGCCGCACCGACGCCGAGCAGCCGCGGGACGAGCAGGATGCGCGCCTTCGCCACGAGCGTCTCGAGCACGGCCAAGCCGACGGCGAGGGCGCCGAGGGCGACCGGGAAGAGGACAAGGCCCTCGGCGAAACCGGCCGGATGCGGAAGGAAGATGCCCGCGGCAAGCCCGAGCACGAGCCAGTGGCGCGCGGCCATCGCCCACTGCAGGAGCGCCAGGTCGCGGCCGGCGTATTCCAGCAACGGCCCCTCGTGGATCATGGTCAGCTCGAGGTGCGTATCCGGGTTGTCCACCGGTAGCCGGCCGGTCTCGGCGACCACCACGAGGAGGAACGCCAGCAGCGCGAGCGTCTGCGCCGGGTTGCTCCAGACATGTGCGCCCGCCGTGGCGACGGCCATACCGCGCAGGTCGGTGGTGGAGCCGGCCAGTGCGGCTGCGGCCAGGGCCAGCACCAGCGCTGCCTCCACGGAGACGCTGATGGCCAGATCACGGCTTGCGCCCTGGAGCGCGAACCCGTTGCCGGTGTCCCAGGCGGCTGCGGCGACCGCGAAACGCGCGAGCGCCAGCAGGGCGAGCAGGACGAGCGCGTCGTGACCCACGGGCCAGGCGGGTGCGTGCCCGGCGATCGGAACCAGGAGGCAGGCGAGCAGCAGGGACGCGGCGACGACGGCCGGGCCGCTGCGATAGATCGGCCCCGTGCCCAGCGGGTCGACTACGGACTTGCGCCACAGCCGCGCAAGCTCGCGATAGGGCTGCAGCGGCGATGCGCCGCGGCGACCCTGCAGTCGCGCTTTCGCCCACTGCGTCACGCCGGGCAGGAGCGGCGCGGCGGCCGTGGCGCCGAGCAGCTGCACGACGCCCGCGATGGCTGTCTCCCGCGTCATCCCAGCAGACCCAGACGCGCGCAGGCCAGCAGTGCGACCAGCAGTCCCGTGAGGTAGATGACATAGACGCCGAGCCGGCCCGACTGCAGCCTGCGCACGCCCGCAGCGCCGCGCACCGCGGCACCCGCAAGCGGCGCATACACGCGCTCCTCGATCAGCAGCGGCACGCGGCCGCGGTAGGACACCGACTGCACGATGCCGCCCTCAACGCGCACGCTGATCTCTCGCTCGGGACGCAGCAGACCTTCCAGCACGAGCCTGACCGGTTTCGTGAAGCCGGCGCTGGTCCAGTTGAGAGCCGGCTCCACCCGCTGCCCGCAGGCCCAGGTGGGAGCCGAAGCGGCGACTCGCCGCCCGCGGGCCAGCCGCAGCGCGCCCACCAGGACGACGACCGTTGCAGCCAGCGCAACGGTCGGGATGCCGCCGGTCCCGGGTGGGTTCACGCGGAATGCGTTCCCGACATGCGCCGATCCCGGCAGGATCGACGCGAAGCGGGTCGTCAGCGCACCCGGCACTGCTCCCAGGGCAACGCACCAGCCGGCCAGGACGATCATGCCGCAGCGCATCGACCACGACGCCTCGACGGCGTCCTGGCAGGCATGGCGGCGCGGCGGCCCGAGCAGGGCGAGCCCGACCACCTTCACGAAGCAGTACACGGCGAGCGCGGCGGTGACGGCGAGACCGGCGAGAGCGACGGCGCCGATGGCGCCCGCCGTGACGCTCCGTGTCAGCGCCAGGTGGAACAGGGCCTGCAGCGTCAGCCACTCGGAGACGAAGCCGTTGAGCGGCGGCAGACCGGCGATGGCCGCCGCGCCGATCAGGAACGCGAATCCCGTCCACGGCATGCGGCGCAGCAAGCCGCCGAGACGGTCGAGCTCCAGACCGCGGACGGCCTGGTCGAACGCGCCGGCGCCGAGGAAGAGCAGCGCTTTGAAGACCGCGTGGTTGATGGTGTGCAGCAAGGCCGCCGCGAACGCCACGCCGGCCCACCCCGGATCGCCCTCGCGACGCAGGATCAGCGCGGCGCCCAGTCCGAGCAGGATAATGCCGACGTTCTCGATCGAGTGCAGTGCCAGGAGTCGCTTCAGCTCGTGCTGGAAGAGCGCGTACACAACGCCACCCAGAGCCGAAACCGCGCCCAGTACCACGACTGCCGCGCCAAGCCACAACGGCGGTCTGTCGAGCCACTGGAAGAGCACGCGCATCAGGCCGTACAGCGCGATCTTGATCATGACGCCGCTCATCAGCGCCGAGATGTGCGCGGGAGCGATCGGATGGGCGCGTGGCAGCCAGACATGGAGCGGCATGACGCCGGCCTTGGCGCCGAAGCCGATCAGCGCAGCCACGGCGACCAGCGCGCCGCTGCCCGACGAGGCATCCAGCGCATGCCCATCGAGCGCGCCGTGGTCGGCCAGCACGAGCAGCGCGATCCACACACCTGCGCCCGCCAAATGCGTCACGGCGGCGTACACGAAGACGCTGCGCCGCGCCGCCTCGTCAGAGCGCGAGACGAGGATGATCGCGGCCGGAACGAGCGTCATCAGCTCCCAGGCGAGCAGGAACATGACCAGGTCGCGGGCACACAGCAGGCCGACCAGCATGAGCACGAACACGCCGGTGAGCACTGCGACGGCGCGACTGCGCGCGGATGCTTCCAGATAGCCCGCGGCGAACATCAGCACGGGCCCGGTGACGAGGCCCAGCATCAGCAGGAACACTCCGCTCAGCCGATCGACGCCGAACGCAGGCTGCAGGCCGGCGGAGAAACGCGCGCCGATCCGGTCGCCAGACCACAGCACTCCTCCACCCACAATGCCCAGCAGCGTGGCGCCGAGCGCCTGCACGAGCAGGCCCGTGCGGACCGAGCTTCCGGCAACGGAAACGATCGCGCCCGCCAGCAGTGCCAGCACGCCCGCGAGGCAGACGGCGCCCGTCACTCGGCTGCCAGTTCCTCCAGCAGCGCGCGCTGCGCTTCGAAGCCCCGCGCCAGGATCTTGCGTGCTGACTCCAGAAGCCGGAAGACCTCGGCGTCCGTCACGCGGTAGAAGACGCTCGTGCCATCGCGACGGCCCTCCACCAGGCCGATGCGCCGCAGCGCGGCGAGCTGCTGCGAGGTGCCGCCCGAGTCCAGGCCCAGTTCGGCCTGCAGCGAGCTGACCGAACGCTCGCCGTCGCGCAGAAGCTCAAGGATCCGCACGCGCGCGGGGTGCCCGAGCGTCCGGAAGAAGTCGGCCTTGGCGACATGGAGGGGGCTGGCGCGATGTGGCAAGCAAATTCGCGATCTGTGGAAGCTTCGTTACTTCTAAGTTAGCATGGCACGCTAAGCCCGGTACGTCAGCGGAGCGGACATATCGTCGATGGCCGGCAGACGTCACACGCAGGAGCCAAGTCCCTCCTGGATGCCGTACACCGGCAAGCCTCGTGAGCAATGGATGTACGGCTTCTGTACGTGTGGCCCAAATCGTGGCCCAGCATGCTCAGGTGTCGCATGGTTGAGCGGTGCGCCCCAAGCTCGACAAGCTGGGGGTCACTGGTTCGAGCCCAGTATCGCCCATTCCTTCAGGGGTTACCCGCGCGACGGATTGCGACGAGGCGGCGCAGGCTGAGGGATAGGGCGAGGATCCAGCCGAACAGGATCGCGAGGAAGGCGAGGAACGTCGCCTGGTCGTGCGGGCCGGCCATGAGCGAGCACCAGGGCGACGCCGACGAGCGGCGAGGCGACGGCGAAGGGCCTCTAACGCGAACCACCACGGAATGCGAGCCGAGCGTCCGATCGGTCGCTGAGCTCTGTCGTCGGTGACGAGCGCTACGGGTGGTATTGCTGGTCGAGCTCCCACACAGTGCCGCCGTGTCTGGAACCAGCTCGTCAGCCTGCTGGCGGTCGCCCACACTTTGTGAACCAGGCGGGATCGAGGCGGAGCGTTGCGCAACCGCCTGTGCGCGAGTGTCTCCTGACGTGCCCACAGCGCAGGGGCACGGGCGGCGGCGGTCAGGAAGCGGTCAGCATTGGCGTGCAAGGATCACCCGCATGGCGCTGCTGTATCTCGTTCGGCACGGCGAGACGGACTGGAATCGCGAGAATCGATGGCAGGGCCACAATGACCGGCCCCTGTCTGCGCTTGGTCGAAGCCAGGCGGCCGCCGCCGCCAGGCGACTGGCTGGCGAGCGGCTTACCCAGGTCTACTCGTCCGATCTCAAGCGCGCCTGGGAGACCGCGCAAATAATCGCCGAGGCGTGCGGGCTTCACGCCCGCGCGGATCACGCTCTGCGCGAGGTCGATGTGGGGAACTGGGCCGGCCTTACGCGCGCTGAGGCCAAGGAGCGGTTCCCCGAGGCGTATGCCCGCCGCCGGGCCGGCAGCACCGGCTGGGAAGGCGGCGAGACCTACGAGCAGATGGGCGGACGGGTGCGCGCCTACGTGACGCGGCTGCTCGACGGCACCGTTGGCTCCGAGCGCATTGCGCTGTCCTGCCACAGCGGCGTCATTCGCATCCTCGTCGCGCACGCCGTCGGGATCGGGCCAGCCGACCGGCGCCGAATCGGAGGCCACGAGCATGGCGCGCTGAGCGTGCTGCGCGTGCGCAAGGGAAAGTGGTCACTTCTCGTCTACAACGATGTCTGCCACCTGCACGCGGACCACGATTCCTGGACGACCAGCGAGGGGCGCAAGCCGCACGCTGCAGAGCAAGGAGACCGACCTCCGATCAGCCGCGTTCTCGACAGGCCCGGGCAGGACATGTAGCTACGCAATCTGGTCCTTGCGTCGTATCACGGTCGGCAGATGCTCTCGCTCGGCGGCGCTCGTTAAGGGCTCGACCCGTAACGCGCTCCGGCCGACGCGAATGACGTCTCCCGCCTCGAGCCGCAGCGGCTGGCTGCCAAGGCGCAGATCGTTGACGAACGTCCCGTTGGCCGAGTCGAGGTCGTAGAGCTCGAGGCCGCCGTCGTCCAGCGGGCGGATGGTGGCATGGCGGCGCGACACTTCGAGGTCATCGACGGCTATCTCGGCACTCTCGCGGCCGATCACCAATTTGCGGCCGATTGTGTGCCGCTCGCCTGTCGATTCGACCACGAGCGCGTAGCCAGTCGGTGCGGGACGAACGTTCACGAGTGCCTCCTTCGTTGGTGATCGGCTCGCCTCGCGGCCGTTGACCAACACGATCCTCCCGGGAGGTCCGATGGTCTCACAAACGCTCGTGGCGCGCACGGCTCGAGCGCTCCAGGCGTGAGGTCGGACGCGGAATAATCGAGGGCTTCGGCCTGCATGCTCCACGCCCGCGACCTGGAAGCGTGCGCATGAGGAGGGGCGGCCGTGTGAGCCGCCCCTCCTCCGGGCCTCGCGGTGTGAGCGCATTCGCGTCAGTCAGCGGTGGACTCCTGCGTATCCACGGCGTCCTGCGCGCTCTGGGAACCCTGGCCTTCTGCCTGGTCTGCCTCATCGCGCGGGGTGGTGGCGATCACGAGGACGCGGCTGGCGGCGAAGGTCGCGATGACCTGGCCGTCGTCGTCGAGGCGCCAGGCGCTGCGGGGAAGCATGGCTCCCGTCACGCGGGCGGTCGCGTCGTCGAGCGGAAGCCGCACCCGCTGGCCGGCGCGGTTCGTGACCTTGGCGCGGGCCACCAGCACGCGCACGTCGCGGTCGACGAGCATGCCGTTCTGGCGGACGGTGATCTTCAACTCGAACGCGCCCGTGTCCTTGTGCGAGAGCTCACCCGTGAACCTCTGCACCGGCTTCGCAGCCGTCTGCGTGTGCGCCACGGACGGCTGCGCGTACGCGACCTCCGGAGTGACGGTGGCCGCAGCAGCGTCGAATGGATTGCTGGATGCGACGGTCACGCCTGCGCCCGCGAGGGCGATGCCGCTGATGATGCCGATCAGGAACTTCATGATGCTGCCTCTCCGTGGGGGACTTCGTGCTGACACAAGCCACCCTAGGAGTCGCCATTCCCGCCCACCACGAGCGTTTCCCCAGTCCGCACCCTAGGGTCAGCCGCCGAAGTCGCCCTTGTGCGCGTCCCACCAGACTGACAGCTGCGGCGCCGATCGTGCGTGCGCCCCCGCGACCGTCGCGCGAACAGCCACGTGCGACGGCTCGTCGTACCAGTAGACGATCGAGCATTCGGCAGCACCGAGGCCCTTGCAGCCTTCGACCGTGTTCTTGGCGACGAAGCAGGCGCGCCGCCCCCGCGCCCACGGGCCCTCGCCACTCCAGGTCGTCGTCGTGCAGGCGCCTGCGTCGCGCGCGCCGCCCGCAGCCTGGTACGGGCCGAGGGCGTCGTCGTTGTAGTTCTTCTTGACGAAACTGTGCGAGCCGAAGAGATCGACGTGCAGCCTGACGGGCTGTCCGTCGGGCGTCGTCGACGTGCAGTTGAGCGTCGCCCGTCCGCCCGGATGCGGCGACTTCACGCAGGTGCGGGCGATCGCCCGATCGCTGAACATCGCCACGAGAGCCGCTGCCGGCCCGGTGAACGCGCCCGTCCCGGTCGTGCTGGTCGTTGCGGTCGTTGCGGTCGTTGCGGTCGTTGCGGTCGTCGCGGTCGTCGCGGTCGTCGCCGTCGTTGCGGTCGTTGCGGTCGTCGCCGCCGTCGTGGAGCGCGGAGGTGAAGAGCCCGAACTGCGTGTCGCGAGGTACGTGGCGAAGCCACTCGCCACGGCTGCCACGACCGCGATGCCGACGATGAGCGGGATCGACAGCCCGCTGCGCCGTCCACCGCGCTCGGGGGGCTCGACGGGCGGTGGCGGTGCGGCGGGCGGCACGACAGCCTCAGACGGCCCGCCAACCTCGGCCGCGGCGGGTGCGAGCTCCCTTGCATCCTCGGTCGGCTCTGAGCCCGCGACGGCCACCGCCGGTGCGTCTGCCACGACGACCGGCACGGGCGTCGATCTGCGCGCGAGGGCCGCCTGGCGTGCAGCCGCGATCAGTTCGCCGCAGGTTGGATAGCGGTCGTCTTTGGCCTTGGCCAAGGCCCTCGCGATAACGGCGTCGAGCCCCTTCGGGACCCGAAGCGCGCTCGACAGCACCGGCGGAGGCTGGACGAGGTGCGCATGCAAGACCGCCAGCTCGCCGTCACGCTCGAATGGTGCGTGCCCGACGAGGCACTCGTAGAGCACGCAGCCGAGGGCGTAGACGTCGGTGCGCGCGTCCACCGGTAGGCCTTCGATCTGCTCCGGGGCGGCGTAGTCGACGGTGCCGAGGAAGAAGCCGGTCCGGGTGAGGCCCTGCGCGGCGGTGTGCTTGACCACGCCGAAGTCGGTCAGGTAGACCCGCTCGGATGGCTCCGCGATCAGGATGTTGGCGGGCTTGACGTCGCGATGGATCAGGTTGCGATCGTGCGCGGCGTCGAGGCCGTCCGCGGCCTGCTCGAGGATGAAGAGCGTCCGCCCCACTCCCAGCGAGCCTCCGCGACCGATCAGCGTCTTGAGATCGCAGCCCTCGATGTAGCGCATCGCGATGAAGAGTTGGCCGTCGGCCTCGCCGGCGTCGAAGATCGGCACGACGTTGGGGTGGTCGACCTCGGCAGCCCGCCGAGACTCGTGGACGAAGCGCTCGCGGAACTCCGGATCGGCGGACAGACCCGGCGCGAGTAGCTTCAGTGCCACCTGGCGTCCGAGCTGCACGTGCTCCGCCAGGTAGACGATGCTCATCCCGCCGCGGCCGATCAGCGACTGGATCCGGTAGCCGGCCACTGTGGCACCGATGCGCGTGTTGTCAGTCATCCCTACCCCGAGAAAGCTGTCGAATGATCTTCGCAGATCGCTCAGCTGTACGGGAGTGGACAACCTGATATGGCGGGCCAGAACGACGGAGGCCCCCGCGCCTGCGGGGGCCTCCGCTGCCGCGCTCCGGGAGCCGATCAGTGATCGAGCTCCAGGACGACGATGCGCTTGGCGACGATGGTGGGCACGCGACGGCCCTCGTCGTCGATTCGCCAGGCGGACTGCGCGGCGATCGCAGCCTGGACGCGGACCGTGGCGTCGTCGAGCAGCAGGGTCGAGATGCGGCGGCCCGCGAGATCGCTGATCGCTGTGCCCCGGCTGACGACGATCCGTGCGTGGTGATCGGTCAGCAGATAGCGCTGCGTCACGTACCTGGCGGGCAGGTTGACCTGGTCGACGTCGAGCGAGAGGACGCCGAAGTCGTCGCGCTTGGCCTTGCCGAGGAAGGTCCAGTTCCTCTGCGACCGCGGCGTCCGGGTGTGTTTCACGAGCCGAGTGGTGGTGGTGGCGGCGGAGGAGTGCGATGCGCCGCGCCCGGTGCTCGCGGCCGGCGCCTGAGCGAGTTGCGTCTCTGGCGCCTGGGGCGTGTCGACCGGCATCGTGTCGGTCACGGACGCCGCGGCGCCCTCCAGGTTGGTGCCCTCGCACGTCGCGGGAGCCGCCGGCGTCACCTTGACAACGAGGTTGTCGGGCGTGAGCACAACGGCGCCGACGGTCGCACCCGGGGTGAGCTTCGCGAGATCCACCCGGCGCGGGAGCTTGACCGTGACAAGCTCGCCCTGCCCGTCGCCGCACTGCACGATGACGCGCGCCTCATGCGTGGCGGGCGTCACGCTCATCACACCGAGACCGAGGGCGCGCAGCTGGTGCTTCTGCGGCGCCTGCTGCGAGGTGAACGCATGCGCGCCCGCTCCAGCGGTCAGCCCGGCTGCTGCGACGATTCCGATTGCGATCTGCTTGCTGGTGGACATTTGCGAGCTCCCTCTCTGGTTGATGGGAGCAACGTAGGAGCGACGAGCTCGCCGCGACACGGGAGAAACCCCGGTCCCGACCCTGGGCTCCGCAGTTCGCCGACAAGTGGGGCCCAAGTCGGTGCAGCCAACGAATCGACCATCTAGGCTTGC
>JALYLC010000064.1 GCA_030774435.1 Actinomycetota bacterium | reverse complement strand
TCTCGGTGCCGGGCCGCAGCGCGCGCTCCTGGCCGCCGCCGAACAGCACCGGCTGGAGCGTCGCGAGCCCGCGTCCGCAGAGCAGGCCGGCGCCCTTCGGGCCTCCGAGCTTGTGGCCCGCGACCGCCGCAGTGACCGCGCCGGGCAGCGAGCCGATGTCGACCTCCAGGGCGGGACAGGCCTGGACGGCGTCCAGGTGCAGCGGAACGCCGCGCTCGGCGCAGATCGCAGCGGCCGCGGCGACCGGCTGGATCACGCCGGTCAGGTTGCTGGCCCAGATCAGGCTGCAGACGAGGTCGCCGGCCCGGACGGCGGCGTCGAGGGCCTCGACTCGCACGCGTCCGTCAGCATCGATCGGGAGCGTCACGACCTCGCAGCCCGACCGTTCCAGGGCCTCAACCGCGCCGCTCACCGCGGGGTGCTCGAGCGGCGAGGTGACGATGCGCCCGGGCCCGCGCGTCGCGCGGCCGAGGATCGCGATGTTGTCGGCCTCGGAGGCGCCGCCCGTGAAGACGACATCCATGCTGTCCACCCCGAGCGCATCGGCCGCCCGCGCTCGCGCCGCATCGAGGCCGAGACGAGCCTCGCGCCCGGCCCAGTGCGGCTCCGAGGCGTTGCCGAAGTGCTCGCGCAGGAACGGCTGCATCGCCTCCCAGGCCTCGTCCGAGACGGGCGTCGTGGCCGCGTGGTCGGCGTAGATCCGCACGCCCGGATCCTACGGGCTTGGCTTGCTCACAACCGTGAGGCCCAGCTCTGCGAGCTGCTCGGGAGGCAGAGGCGCCGGTGCACCGGTGAGCGGGTCGGCCCCGCCCCCGAGCTTCGGGAACGCCACCACCTCGCGCAGGTTGTCCGTGTCTCCGAGCTGCATGGCGATGCGGTCGATGCCGGGCGCGATGCCGCCGTGCGGCGGCGCGCCGAAGCGCAGTGCCCGCAGCAGGAACCCGAAGCGCTCCTCGGCCTCGGCCGGAGCGACCCCGATCACGTCGAGCACGCGCGTCTGCAGCTCCGCGCGGTTGATGCGGATCGACCCCGAGGCCATCTCGAGCCCGTTCAGCACCATGTCGTACGACTCCGACAGGACGGCGCCGGGATCGCTCTCGAGCAGTTCCTCGTGCGCGCGCTTGGGTGCCGTGAACGGATGGTGCTCGGCCGTCCAGCCACTGCCGTCCTCGGTCTGCTTGAAGAGCGGGAAGTCGACCACGAAGAGGAACTTCCAGGCCCCCGCCGGGATCAGCTCGAAGCGGCGCGCCAGGTGCGGCCTCAGCGCGCCGAGCACGCGCTCGACGACGGGCTGCGAATCGGCGGCGACGAACGCGACGGAGCCCGGCTGGGCGCCGGAGGCCTCGCGGATCGCGCCCACCTCCGCGTCGTTCAGGAACTTCGCGATCGGCGAGCGCACGCTGCCGTCGGCCTCGAAGATCAGATACGCGAGCCCCTTGCCGCCCCACTCCTTCGCGAACTCCGCCAGCTCGTCGTAGTCCTTGCGTGACAGCGCCTCGGCAGCGCCGGGAACGCTCAGGCAGCGCACGACGCCTCCCGCCCCCACCGCACGCGCGAACACGCCGAACTCGGAGCCGGCGACCTGCTCGCTGACATCGCCGATCTCGAGCCCGTAGCGTAGGTCCGGCTTGTCGGAGCCGTAGCGCAGCAGCGCCTCGCCGTGGGGCATGCGCGGGAACGGCAGCTCGATCTCGTGACCCGCGTCGCGCCAGACCTCGGCCATCAGCTGCTCGGTCAGCGTGAGCACGTCCTCCTGCTCGACGAAGCTCATCTCGAGATCGAGTTGCGTGAACTCGAGCGCGCGGTCGGCCCGCTGCGACTCGTCCCGCCAGCAATGCGCGATCTGGTAGTAACGGTCGAAGCCGCCGCACATCAGCAGCTGCTTGTAGAGCTGCGGGCTCTGCGGCAGCGCGTAGAACTTGCCCGGCTCGAGGCGGAAGGGGACCACGAAGTCGCGGGCGCCCTCGGGCGTGGCGCGGGTCATGGTCGGCGTCTCGAGGTCGAGGAAGCCCCGCTCGTCGAGGAAGCGGCGGATCGAGCGCACGGCCTGCGCACGAATGCCCTGCAATTGCTGCATTCTCGGCCGGCGCAGGTCGAGGTAGCGATGGCGGATGCGCAGCGCTTCGTCCACGTTCTCGTCGTCCAGCTGGAACGGCAGCACCTCGCTCGAGGAGAGCAGCTCGAGTGATTCGACGGCAAGCTCGACGGCGCCGGTCGGCAGCTGGTCGTTGCGCGTGGCCTCGCTGCGCGGCACGAGTTTCCCGCGCGCGCGCACCACGCACTCGAGCCGAAGCGCGTGGGCGGTCGCGTGCGCTTCCGGCGAGCGGTCGGGGTCCATGACCAGCTGCACGATGCCCGTGCGATCGCGCAGGTCGATGAAGACGAGGCCTCCGTGGTCGCGTCGCCCCCCGACCCAGCCCGAGAGCGTCAGCTCGCGGCCGCTGTGCTCGGCGCGCGGCTCGCCGCACCGCATGTCCCGATAGGCGCTCACTGTCCGCGCACGCTCCGCTCCACGTAGTCCACGACATCGCCGAGGGCGATCTCGCTCTCTCCGTGCCTGACGATGCCACGCGCGCCGTCGCCGGCGCGGCAGACCGTGACGACCCGTGCGCGCAACCGCTCTGCGTGCCGCAGCTGGCCCTTGAGGCTGCGGCCGGCGAGGTCGGCCTGGCCGGCCAGGCCGCGCGCCCGGCCTTGCTCGAGCAGCGCGTGCAGCTGTGGCCGGGCCGCGTCGTCCTCGCAGGCGATGAACCAGTCGACGACGGGCTGCGGGGGTTCGACGCCGGCGTCCTCGAGCGCGAGCACCATGCGCTCGGTGCCGCAGCCGAAGCCCACGCCGGGCACGCGATCGCCGCCGATCTGCTCCGCGAGGCCGTCGTAGCGCCCGCCGCCCGAGATGCTGCCGGCCTGCGAGCCGCCACCGGGGATGACCCATTCCCAGGCGGTGCGCTCGTAGTAGTCGATGCCGCGCACCAATCTGGGCGTGACCGCGTAAGCCAGCCCGCGGGCGTCGAGAAAGGCGCGCACGCCCGCGAAATGCTCTGCGCAGGCCTCGCAGAGGTGGTCGGTGATGACCGGCGCCCCGCTCACGATCCTCTGGTCGCCCTCGTCCTTGGAGTCGAAGACGCGCAGCGGATTGACGTCGAGCCGCGCCTGCGAGTCCTCCGAGAGCTCGCTGCGAAAGCGCTCGAGGTACTCCACGAGGAGCGCGCGATAGGCGGGCCTGCAGGCGCTGTCGCCGATCGAGTTGAGCTCGAGGACGAGGCGGTCGAGCAGGCCGAGCTCGCGGTACCAGGCGGCCTGCAGCGCGATCACCTCGGCGTCGACAGCCGGGTCCTCCGATCCGAGCGACTCCACCCCGAACTGCCAGTGCTCGCGGTAGCGGCCGCGCTGCGCCCTCGCGTAGCGGAACATCGGCGCGACGTACCAGAGCTTGACGGGCTGCGGCTCGCGCGCCTGGCCGTGCTCGAGGTAGGCGCGCACGACGGGAGCCGTGCCCTCCGGCCGCAGGGTCACCTCGCGTCCGCCGCGATCCGCGAACGAGTACATCTCCTTGCTGACGATGTCCGAGGCGTCGCCCGCCGTGCGTGCGAAGAGCGCGGTGTCCTCGAACGTCGGCGTCACCACCTGGCCGAAGCCCGCGCGCTCGAAGACGCGCACGGCGGTGTCGACCACGAGCTGCCGCAGCGCGACGCGGGGCGGCAGCCAGTCGATGGTGGCCACGGGGGCGCGCACGAGCTCGCTCACCCGCGCAGCTCCTCGAGAAACGGGTTGGAGGCGCGCTCGGCGCCCAGCGTCGTCGGCTCGCCGTGACCCGTCAGCACCGGCGTCTCGGGAGGGAACTCCGCGATCAGCGACGCGATGCTCGCTTGCAGCGTCGGCCAGTCCCCGTCCCGCAGGTCCGTGCGGCCGACGGAGCCCCGGAAGAGCACGTCGCCGGCATACAGCGCACCGTCTATCCCAAAGGCCAGGCTCCCCGGCGAGTGGCCAGGCACGAAGCGCACATCGATGGCGTAGGGGCCCAGTTGCAGCCGCTCGCCGCCATCCAGGAGCACGTCCGGCTCGTGCGCCTCGGCGTCGTCGTAGCCGGGGTATTCGCCCCCGTCGAGCTCGCGCAGCCATGGCGACTCGCGGCGGCTGCTGTATACTGGCGCTCCTGTGGAACGGGCGACGGTGGCCAATGCGCCGACGTGGTCGATGTGGCCGTGCGTGACAAGAACTGCGATCGCTTCGAGCTTTCGCTCCTCGATCACGGAGAGGATCAGGGAGGGTTCGGCGCCTGGGTCGATGACCAGGCAGGCAGACTCGTCCGGACGGCTCACCAGGTAGCAATTCGCCTGGAAAGGGCCGACGGGGAGCTGGAGGGCTCGGGGGGCGATCGTCGGCTCCTTGATGTGAGGACATGGGGAACGGGCCGCATCGCAAGCGGCCGCGAGCGAGAGAGTGTAACGACAGTCGAGGTCGGTCGGCCCCTGAGGGGCCGCGGAGGAGGTCGGGGCGCGGGATGATCCTGGAACAGCAGGAACTCAAAGAGCTGTCCGAATTGCAGCGCCTGATCGAGGCTGGCCTCGAGCGCGGGTCGTTGTCGACGGGCGAGATCGTGGAAGTGCTGGCCGAGCTCGAGATCGAGGTCGAGCAGATCGAGGAGCTGTACCGCGAGCTCGAGTCCCAGGGGATCGAGATCATCGAGACCCCCGCGGTCGTCGAGGAGAAGGTCGCGGCGCCGCAGCGGCTCGTGATCGAGGGCACGACAGACTCGCTCCAGCTGTTCCTGCAGGAAGTCGGCCGCTACCCGCTGCTGACCAAGGTCGAGGAGATTCAGCTCGCCAAGCGCGTCGAGGCCGGCGATCCTCGCGCAAAGCGCCGGATGATCGAGTCGAACCTGCGTCTGGTCGTGTCGATCGCGAAGAACTATCGCGGTCAGGGCCTGGGCTTCCTGGATCTCATCCAGGAGGGCATCCTGGGCCTGATCCGCGCGGTCGAGAAGTTCGACTGGCG
>JALYLC010000063.1 GCA_030774435.1 Actinomycetota bacterium | reverse complement strand
ACTGCTACGGTGGTGCCAGCGCGTAGGCTCTAGCGTTGAAGTTGCGGAGGCTTTGCCTCTTCTTCGACTGTCACACCTGGCCTGGAGCGCAGCGGGAGTTTATTGGACTCCCCTATCGAAGGAGCATCACATGCATGCGACCATTCGCAGCTATCACGGCGTGGACGAGAAGCGCACGGCCGAGCTGACGACCAAGGTCAATCAGACCCTCGTCCCCAAGCTGAGCGAACTGCCCGGCTTCGCGGCCTACTACCTCGTCGACGCCGGCAACGGCATCTTCACCTCGTTCGGTCTCTTCGAGACACGCGAGCAGGGCGAAGAGTCGACCAAGCTCGTCACCAGGTGGATCCGAGACGAGAAGCTCGAGACGCTGATGCCCAACGAGCCCAAGATCACGACCGGCAAGGTCGTCGCCCGCAGCAGCGAGCACGCCCTCATCGCGTAGCTCCAACCGAAGCACATCCGCAGAGAGGGCCAGGCCCCGCCGGGCCCTCTCTGCGGAACTCAATCTCGTTGCTCAGCTCGAAGTGCCACAGTGCGAACCGAGTTTGCCGACACGTGCAGTTGGCCCCAAGCCAGTCGACGCCACGAGTGCGGATGAGCGCTCACCATCATCCTGCTACCGGTCGCGTTCGTGCTCTTCAACGTCGTGCCGACCATACCTGACCCTGCGGCCACGCCGCGCCCACATCACCACCGAGATGCGCGACGGCATCTTGCACATCAGCCACGGAAACGTCCCGCAGCGCTGCTTCCTGCTCCGCGCTGACGCTGCGCAAACGCGTTTGGACAAAACAAATCTGCTTCGTTCAGCCCCGTTGTGGGCCAGTGAATGGGCCAGTCTCCGGAACCACGCACCGAGTCATCGTCACAAAGTCCCACCTGCGGCGGCGCGACACTGCTCGGATGCCCGAAGACCTTGCCCCACGAGCAGCGAGTCCTCGATGTAGTCGGCAGCGTCCTTTGTGATCGTAGACTCACGCGCAATGGCGACCTGTCTTGCGTGCGGAAAGGAGAACCCGGACGGGTTCGCGTTCTGCGGCTTCTGCACCGCACCACTCTCGGCGCCTGCGCCGAATGGCGGGGTGAGGGAGCGGAAGGTGGTGTCGGTGCTGTTCTGTGATCTGGTCGGCTTCACGGCGGCGTCGGAGAGCGCTGATCCCGAGGAGGTGGAGGCGCTGATCGCTCCGTATCACGCGCGGACGCGAGAGCGAATCGAGGCGTACGGCGGGACGGTGGAGAAGTTCATCGGGGACGCGGTGATGGCGGTATTCGGCGCTCCCACCGCGCACGAGGACGATCCGGAGCGGGCGGTGCGGGCGGGGTTGGCGGTGCTCGAGGCGATCGAGGAGCTGAACGCGGCCGACGAATCGCTCGCGCTGTCGGTGCGGATTGGCGCGAACACCGGCGAGGCAGTGGTCTTAGTCGATGCTCGGCCGGGCCTGGGGGAAGGGATGGTGACCGGAGATGTCGTCAACACCGCCGCGCGGATCCAGGCCCAGGCACCGGTGAACGGGGTCGCTGTCGGGGAGGGCACGTTCCGGGCGACGGAGCGGGTGTTCGAGTACGAGTCGCTCGATCCGATCGTCGCGAAGGGAAAGGCCGAGCCGGTCGCGGTCTGGCGGGCGCTGCGGCCGACGGCGCGCTTCGGCTCGGACGTGATCCGGTCGATGACGACGCCGCTGGTCGGGCGGGCGCTCGACTTCGCGTTGTTGCGCGGGACGTTCGACAAGGTGATCGCGGAGCGGTCGGTGCAGCTCGTCACGGTCGCCGGCGAGCCGGGGGTGGGCAAGTCGCGGCTCGTGGCGGAACTGTTCGCCTACACCGACGCCCTGGACGAGCTGATCACCTGGCGGCAGGGCCGCTGCCTGCCCTACGGCGAGGGGATCACGCTCTGGGCGTTGGGCGAGATCGTGAAGGCCCACGCGGGTGTCTTCGAGTCCGACCCGCCCGACGTTGCGACCGCGAAGCTGGATGCGGTGCTGCCCGAATCCGCGGACCTGCCGTGGTTGCGGGCACGGTTGCTGCCCCTGCTTGGGATCGACGCGAGCGAATCAGCGACCCAAGAGGAGCTGTTCACGGCCTGGCGTAGGTTCCTGGAGTCGGTGGCGGAGCGCGCTCCGCTGGTGCTGGTGGTGGAGGACATCCACTGGGCCGACCCGGCGCTGCTCGCGTTTCTCGAGCACCTGGCCGACTGGGCTCGAGGTGTCCCTCTGCTCGTCGTCTGTACCGCACGGCCCGAGCTGTACGAGGCACGCGCCGCCTGGGGCGTGGGTCTGCGCAACCACACGGCGATCAACCTTGCGCCGCTGTCCGACACAGACACCGCAAAGCTCGTCTCCGTTCTCTTGGAGCAGACGGTGCTACCGGCGGACACGCAGCAGCTTCTCCTCGAGCGGGCCGGCGGGAACCCGCTGTATGCCGAGGAGTTCGTGCGGATGTTGCGGGACCGCAACCTGCTCGACCCGTACGGCGCTCTCAGAGGGACTGCGGAGGTGCCGTTCCCGGAGTCGATTCACGCGTTGATCGCGGCCCGCCTCGACACCCTCCCCCAGGAGCGCAAGGCCCTTCTTCAGGATGCGGCGGTGCTGGGGAAGGTGTTCTGGGCCGGCGCGGTCAGCGCGATGGGCGACCGTGATCCGCACGAGGTCGAGCGGGCGCTGCACGAGCTCATACGCAAAGAGCTCGTGCGGCCTTCCCGCCAGTCGTCGATGGAGGGCGAGGCGGAGTACGGGTTCTGGCACCTGCTCATCAGAGACGTCGCCTACCAGCAGATCCCGCGTGCCGGGCGTGCCGCAAAGCACCTGTCCGCCGGGGAGTGGCTGGAAGCCAAGGCCGGGGAGCGTGTCGAGGACCTCGCCGAGGTGCTCGCCTACCACACCGGCGAAGCGCTCAGCCTCGCCGTGGCCACCGGCGATGCCGCCCTGCAGACCGCGGTCACACCTCGCGCAGCCCGCTACGCGCTGCTCGCCGGAGAGCGGGCACTCGGCCTCGACGCGACCAGTGCACTTGACCTGCTCGAGCGGACGAAGACGCTCACCGCAGAGCAAGATCCAGTGTTCCCGCTGGTTCTCCTGCGCTGGGCCGAGGCCGCGCGCGAGGCCGGCCGCTTGCCCGAGGCCGGCCAGGCGCTCGAACAGGCGATCGAGCGCTTCGACGGTCTCGGCGACGTGGTGCACGCCGGGGAGGCGCTGTCTCGGCTCTCGAAGGTGCGCTGGAGCCTTGGCGAGCCGGACTCGATCACGCTCGCCGAGCGGGCCGTCACGCTGCTCGAACCGACCCCGGGCCGAGAGTTGGTCGAGGCCCTGACCAGAGTCGCAAGCAGCCAGTTCGTGAGCGGCAGCTACGCGGCGGCCCTCGAGACGGCCGATCGGGCGCTCGCACTCGCCGACCAGCTCGACCTCGCCGTGCCGGGGGACGCCCTGGGGACGCGCGGCTTAGCTCGCACCTGGCTCGGTGACCTCGGCGGGCTCGCCGACACGGAGCGCGCGCTCGAGCTGCTGGTCGCGGCAGGACAGGGCCGGGGCGCAGCCACCCTCCAGCACAACGTCGCCTGTACGCGCTGGTGCCTCGAAGGGCCGGCTTCGGCGGTCGCCGCGCTCGAGCAGGCCGAGATGTTCTCGACGGGCCGAGGCCTGCTCGAACACGCACAGATTCACGCCGCGAGTTGCGCCCTCTTTCTCGTCGACAACGGCCGGCTCGACGACGCCGCCGCCAGGGCGAAGTCGGTGCTGCCGCTGCTGCGCGAGAGCGGGAACCGGCTCTTCGAGCACGACGTGCTCGTCGGGCAAGCAGTGGCGCTCGACGAGCGCGGCGAGAACGCCCTCGTCCCCGCCGAACGGGCACTCGAGCTCGCCCGCGGAACCCATGACGCGGCCTACCTCGCCTTCGCCTCCTGGGCAGCCGCACCCGCCCTGCTCACGGCCGGGCGGGTCGACGAAGCAAAGGAATTGCTCGGCGCCGTCGCCGACGCGTCGGGCCACGACCATGGCGAGTACTGCCATCACCTCCCCAGGCTTGCGCGGGCCGCCCACGCTCTGGAGGACGACGACCTGCTCGCCCGCCTCGCCGCGGGAGTTCCCGACACGCTCCCGAGGCAACAGCACGCGCTCGTCACAGTCCGGGCGATCCAGGCAGAACGCGCCGGCGAGCACGCCCAGGCCGCCGCCCTCTACGCGGATGCTGCAGACCGTTGGGAGCAGTTCACGGAGATGATCGAAGAAGCCCACGCCCTTCTCGGCCAGGGCCGCTGCCTCACCGCCGTTGACGACCCCGGCGCCGACCTGCCGCTCCGTCAGGCCCGCGCCCTCTTCGCCCAGATGGGCGCCCGCCCGCGCGTCGACCAATGCGACAACCTGATCGCGCGGGCGAGCAAACTCACCTCGTAGAACGCAGCAGGAGAGCCAACCTGCCCCTCCCTGCTTGAAGCTGATTCATACAACGCCGCCCGGAGTACTTGGGCTCTGAGCCGAGGGTCTCGACCCCTGACCTTCTGGTTGCAAACCACTCCTCGGGCATTCTTCGAGCCGCGTATTTAGCTCAACCATAGGAAATAGGGGGTCTGACGCGTCTGACTTTTCCAGGGCGTTTGTACTCGTGCGGTACCGAAGCGGTACCAGTGTGAGCACGCGGCGGGGTGCCGGTTGCTTGCCATCGCCTGACGACGAAGCCCCACCTCGTCGAACCAGCAGACGTGGCACGGAAGCTCTCGGCTTGGTCGCGAAGGACGACCACTGGCGGATCCCGGACGAGCTCTGCGCGGAGATGGAGCGGCTGCTCAGGCGGACGCTCGCGAGCCTCGCGGTCGCACGGCCCGAGGCGAGCCCCGAGCGGCCGCCGGCACTCTGCCTCGACAAGGGCTACCGAGTACAGTAGAGCTCCCGACCCTGACCGTCGTAGACCTGGACGCGCGGATGGCCGAGCTCCCGAGCGGGACCGTCACCTTCCTCTTCACGGACGTCGAGGGCTCGACCCGCCTTCTAAAGCAGCTGCGAGAGCGGTACGGCCAGGTGCTGGCCGAGCACCGCCGGATCCTGCGCGCTGCCTTCGCCGAGTACGGCGGCCGTGAGATCGACACGCAGGGCGACGCCTTCTTCGTCGCCTTCGCGCGCGCTCGCGATGCGGTCGGTGCGACCGTGGTCGCTCAGCGCGCGCTCGCGGCACATACCTGGCCCGAGGATGCTGTCTGCCGTGTGCGGATGGGCCTGCACACGGGTGAGCCGGTCGTCGGGGAGGAGGGCTACCACGGGATGGGCGTCCATCGAGGCGCGCGCATCTGCGCCGCGGCACATGGTGGGCAGATCCTGCTCTCCAATACCACACGCGAGCTGGCCGAGGACGAGCTGCCTCCGGGCGTCGGGCTGCGTGATCTCGGCGAGCAGTGGCTCAAGGACATCGACCGTCCCGAGCGGATCTACCAGCTCGTCGTCGATGGGCTTCCGTCGGAGTTCTCCCCGCTGCGGACGGCGCGCCCCGCCTCGGCCGTAACCGCTGCGCGCCGCCGCCCCCCCGCGGTGCTGCTCGTGGGCGCGCTGGCAGCCGTTGCGGCTGTGACTGCGACGATCGTGTTAGTCACCGGCGGAGGCTCGAAGCCGGTGGCCGCTGCTGGGGAGGTTTCGGCTGACTCGGTCGGGATCTTCCGGCCGGACAGCGGCCGGTTTGCGGGTGAGATCCCGGTCGGTGCGTCGCCGGGCGGCGTCGCCGCCGGCTTCGACTCGGTCTGGGTCTCGAACGTCGATGCGCACAGCGTCTCACGGGTCGATCCCGTCAAGGGCGTCACGATTCAGACGATCCCGGTCGGAAACGGGCCCGCTGGGATCGCGGTCGGCGGCCGCTTTGTGTGGGTGGCGAACGGGCAGGACGGCACGGTCTCGCAGATCGATCCGCAGACGGACACCGAGGTGCAAAAGATTGGCGTCGGGAACGGGCCGTCTGGGGTCGCCGCCGACGCGCACGGCGTGTGGGTCGCGAACGCGCACGACGGCAGCCTGACGCAGATCGACCCGCGAACGGGGACGGTGGTCAGGAGGAGGATCCCGGTCGGCCAGAGCGCCGACGGCATCGCGCTCGGCTTCGACTCCGTCTGGGTCACGAGCGAGTCGACCGGGAGCGTGACCAGGATCGACGCGCGCTCGAGGCGGGTAGTCACGACCGTCGCGACCGGGAGCGGCGCGGGTGCTGTGGCTATCGATTTCGGGCGGCGCGCCGTGTGGGTCGCGAACAGCCTCGGCGGCACCGTCACGCGCATCGATCCCGTCACCAACGCCGTCCGCGCCACGATCGCCGTCGGCGACGGCCCGAACGGCATCGCCGTGACGCCCGGGGCCGTCTGGGTGAGCAACGAGCTGGCCGGCACGCTCTCGAAGATCGACCCGGTCCGGAACGTGGTCATCCAGACCCAAAAGACCGGAAACCGGCCGGAGGGGATCGTCCTCGACTCGGGAGCGCTCTACGTCGCGGTGCGCGCCTCGGGCGCCGGCCACCACGGTGGCACGCTGACGGTGCTGACGACGGCCCCTTATTTTGCCAACGTCGACCCGGCCCTCGCCTACCTTTCGCGCGAGGAGCAGATGGTCCTGCTCACGAACGACGGGCTCACGGGCCTGCGGAGGACGGGTGGCAGCGCCGGCCTCCGGCTGGTGCCCGATCTCGCCGTCTCCCTTCCCGCCGCGACCGACGGCGGCCGGTCGTACACCTTTCAGCTGCGTCCGGGCATCCGTTACTCGAGCGGGGCGCTCGTGCGGCCGCAGGACTTCCGCCGGGCGATCGAGCGCTCGCTCGTCCTGGCCGGCGGCTTCGAGACCTACTATGCCGGCATCATGGGCGCGCGGAGGTGCCTGGCGGCCCCGAAGGAGCCGTGCGACCTCTCGAAGGGGATCGTGACCGACCCTGCCTCGAACACCGTCACCTTCCACCTCACTTCGCCCGACCCCGACCTCTTCTACGAGCTCGCGCTCCCCGCGGCCTACGCGGTGCCCGCCGGGACGCCACTCCATGCGCACGTCCCCCTGCCTGCCACCGGCCCGTACGAGATCGCCTCGTTCAAGCCCAAGCGCGCCATCCGGCTCGTCCGCAACCCGAAGTTCCGCGAATGGTCGCCGGCAGCCCAGCCGAGTGGCTTCCCGGACGTCATCGTCGAGCACTTCAAAGGCTCGCCCGACGCGCACGTCTCCGCGGTCGTGCACGGCTCGGCCGATCTGGCGTCGAATCTCGACGCGCTCTCGCCGGCCCTGCTTGCGTCCCTGCGGACGCAGCGCGCGCGCCAGCTCGAGGTCAACCCGTCGGTGGGGACCTACTTCCTCGTCCTCAACACGCGAGTTGCGCCCTTCGACGACGTGCGGGTACGTCAGGCGTTGAACTTCGCCATCGACCGCGCGCGCCTGAGGGACCTCACCATCGGCCAGGGCCTCGGTCAGCTGACCTGCCAAGTCCTGCCCCCGGACTTCCAAGGCTACCGGCGCTACTGCCCCTACACCGCCAAGCAGAGCTCGAGTGGAATCTGGACTGCGCCGAACCTGGCGCGTGCGCGGCAACTCGTGCGCTCCGCTGGCACCGCCGGCCAGGCCGTCACGGTCTGGATGCCGGACTGGATCCAGTTCGGCCCCGATGCGGGCAGGTACGTCGTCTCCGTGCTCGACAACCTGGGCTACAAGGCGCGGTTCCGCTCACACTTCCGCATACGCGTCGGCTCGCGCTTCCGCTCACTAACCGACCCCTACCCCGTGGAGGACAAGCTCCGCCTCCAGGTGGGCTTCGCCGCCTGGGGCGAGGACTTCACGGCACCGTCCGGATTCTTCGTCGCGACGCTCACCTGCGGCTCCTACAACCCGGTGAACTCCGAGAACTCGAACTTCGCAGAGTTCTGCGACCACGCGATCGACCGCGAGATCACACACGCCGAATCGCTCCAGACGAGCGATCCCGAGGCCGCCTCGCGCCTGTGGGCCAAGATCGACCGCGACGTCGTCCACCAGGCGCCGTGGGTCCCCTTCGCAAACGGCGTCACGCTCGAGGTCACCTCAACCCGCGTCCACAACTACCAGTACAACCCCCAGCTGGGCACCCTGCTCGACCAGCTCTGGGTGCGCTGAGGAGCCGGCGCCTCGCGTACACGATGTCCGCACGCCTGCCGGTCGTAGCCCGGATCCCTGCGGATCAGCGTGGTTGAGCGGCGCGTATCAAGCTCGACAAGCTGGGGGTTCGCAGGTTCGAGCTTTGCATCGCCCACTCAGGAGAGGCTCTCCGCGCGAATCCCCTGCACTCCGTGCACACCAGGGCGCGGCCGCGACGCTGGCGCGGAGTGGTACGACAAGCGCCGGCAGGCGCTGCACAACGGTGGCACCTAGACGACGGAGCGCGGGATCTGCACGCGGTAGTCGTCACCCAGGCCACGCACACGCTCGTAGTCCCTGTCGGATGCCGTCCTCAGGGATTCCAGTGATCCAGACGGCGGCGTCGCCCATGGCGCCATTCGGACTGCTGGATTTCGCCACGGCTGAACGTTCGCCGACGCCCGGCCAGGCGGAGCTCATTCTCGGGCACGTCCGCGAGGCATCGATGGGCACGACGCGACTCTACGGGAGCGTGATGACGATCACGCTCACTGCGTGAGCGCCGGCATAGCGCGAACGTCGGGCCGTGCCTACCTTTGAGCCAGAAGCAGGCAACGCTCAGGGGAGTTCATCAGCATGAATGCTTACCGCATCACCTCCCTCGCCGCCGCTCTCGCGCTTGCGGCCGCACCAGTCGCCTTCGGTGCCAATGCCCCGAAGGGCAGCCACGGGCAGGAGACCGATAAGCCTGGGGCCGCACAGATCCGCACCCAATGCGCCGGCAGCTCGACGACGGTTCTCGTTCTCGCAACTCGGTCGGCCGCGTTCGCAGCTCCCAGGGGAAGTCACGGCCAGGAGACTGATCAGCCCACGGGCTCGCACATCATCCACCGCCTGGCGTGCACCAGCCGGTCGGCAGCAGTCCTCACAGCTCGGCCGACCACCTTCAAGGCGACTCCGCCGAATGGCAGCCACGGGCAGGAGACCGATCAGCCCAGGGCACAGTCCTAGCGTGAAGCAGCGGCTGTGAGCAGCGCGCCCATCTTGGTCTGCGCGTCGCGTACCGCCTCGGGGTAGAGGTGCCGGTAGCGGTCGGCGGTGATCGCGATCGACGCGTGACCCATGAACCGCGACAGATCCTCGATCGGCACACCCGCCGCCGCCATCAAGCTCGCGAAGGTATGCCGCGCCTCATGCGGCGTAATCGCCGCCATCTCCGCGCGCTTCCACGCACGTCGCGCACGATCACGCACATCGGCCGGGTCAAACGGGCGACCGCTGCTCGTCGCGAACAACAGATCCGCCTCGACCCCGCGCATCCCAAGGAGCGTCGCCAGCGGTCTCCTGCGCCAACCGCGACCCGCTAGTTTCCCCACTCCTGTAATCTCACAAACAGCGTTTGAGCAGGAGATTCGTCCGAACGAGGCGGCGCAGGAATCGAACCTACCAAGCGACGGGCTACGCCGCCCTGCCGGTTTTGAAGACCGGATCGGCCACCAGGCCGGTGCCGCCCCACGCGCAATCTAGGCTTCACGCGTGCGCCGTGCGGCGCCGCTCGTCCAGCCTGGAGGGATGCCGATGTCCGCCGACAGCCTCGCCGAAGCTCTGCACGCCATGGGCGCGGCCGGCCCGAACGCCGAGCAGCTCCAGCTGTTCGGGCAGTTCATCGGCTCCTGGGACATCGCGTGGTCGGGCCTCGACCACGAGGGACGGACGCGCACCGCCCGGGGCGAGCTGCGCTTCGGCTGGGTGCTCGGCGGCCGCGCCGTGCAGGACATCTGGATCGTCCCGGCGCGCGGCGAGCCGGGTGAGGGGCAGCCGCCACTGGCGTTCCACGGCTCGACGATCCGCTTCTACGACGCCGCGCTCGGCGCCTGGCGCTCGACCTGGATGGATCCCGTCAACGGCCGGGTGCGTCGCTTCATCGGGCGACCGGTCGCCGGGGAGATCGTCCTGCTCAGCGATGAGGACGAGCCGCAGTTGCGCTGGCGCTTCACCGACATCACGCCGGACTCGTTCACGTGGCGCGGAGAGATCTCCCGCGACGGTGGCGCCACCTGGAGCGTCGACGAGGAGATGAAGATCACCCGGAGGTGAGGAGCGGGCCGGGATTCTTCAGCCGTAGCGGGCGCCGACTGCGGGCGGCAGCGCGTCGAGCTCGGCCAGCGCCTCGGCATCCAGGACGAGCGTGGCGCCGCCCAGGTTCTCCTCGAGGCAGGTCGCGCGCTTCGTGCCCGGGATGGGGAGCACGTGCTCGCCCTGTGCCAGTACCCAGGCCACGGAGACCTGCGCCGGCGTCGCGCCGAGACGCTCGCCCACGCGCCGCAGGCCCTCGACGATTGCCATGTTTGCGCGCATCGCCTCGGGCTGGAAGCGCGGGTTCCTGGCGCGGAAATCTCCGCTGGGGAAGACCTGGCCAGTGGGCAGGGCGCCCGTCAGGAAGCCGCGGCCGAGCACGCCGAAGGCGACGAACGCGACGCCGTTGGCGGCACAGCACGGGATGACGTCCTCAAGCGGCTCGCGCGTCCACAGCGAGAACTCGCTCTGCAGCGCGCTGACCGGGTGCGTCGCGTGCGCGCGCTCCAGTTCGTCGACCGTGCACTCGGAGATGCCGAGGCGGCGGATCTTGCCCTCGGCCACGAGCTCGGAGAGCGCGCCGAACGTCTCCTCGACTGGCACCTCCGGATCCACGCGGTGCAGGTAGTAGAGGTCGAGGTATTCGATGCCGAGACGTGCGAGCGAGGCGTCGCACTGCCGGCGCACGGTCTCCGGCCGGCCGTCGCGCACCGTCTTGCGGCGCGGGAATCCGCGGTTCTCGAGGCCACACTTGGAGGCGATCAGCACCCCGGGCGGCCGGTCGCGCAGCGCCCGGCCGACGAGCGTCTCGTTGTGCCCGCGCCCGTAGAGCGTGGCGGTGTCGAAAAGCGTCACGCCGAGCTCGACCGCGCGGCGCAGCGCGAGCTCGGAGAGCGAATCGTCCTGGCGGTCGAGGTAGTAGGCCCAGGAGGCGCTCATGCAGCCGAGTCCGACGCCGGAGACGTTCGGACCGCCGGCGCCGAGCCGCCGCTGAGGCAGGTCGATCACGCGCGAACCCTACGCGGGCGCTCGTCGAATGAGCGGTAGCATGTGTCGAACCCCTCGAAGGGAGTCTCCGTGGGCAATTTCGGCGCCACCGAAATCATCATCATCCTGGTCATCATCGTGTTGCTGTTCGGCTCGAGCCGCCTGCCGGGCATCGCGCGCGGGACGGGCAAGCACCTGCGCAAGACGAAGGACTCGGTCGGGACGTTCAAGGACGAGTTCGAGAGCGGCATGCGCGAGATCGATCCGGTGACGCCGCTCAAGGAGACGATGCGCGACGCAGATCCGAGCAAGGCCACCGCGCCCAAGGACAGCGCCGACTAGATCGTCACCGGTGTGAGCGGCTCGCCGCTGCTCAACACCGCGACGGCGTTGCGCGCCGCCAGCACGGCCATCGCCGTGCGCGTCTCGATCGTCGCGGAGCCGAGGTGCGGGATCAGCACCACGTTCTCCAGCTCGAGCAGTCCCGGATGCACGTCGGGCTCGTGCTCGAACACGTCGAGGCCCGCGCCCCTGATCACGCCGGTGCGCAGCGCCTCTGCGAGTGCGCCCTCGTCGACAACAGGCCCGCGAGTCGTATTGACGAGGTAGGCGTCGCTGCGCATCTGGGCCAGGCGCTCGGCGGTGATCAGGTGCTGCGTCTCGGGTGTCAGCGGGCAGTGCAGCGACACGACGTCGCTCGTCCCGAGCAGGTCGTCGAAGCTGACGAAGGTGGCGCCGAGCTCGGCTTCCAGCTCCTCGCCGGCGCGCCGCCGGCCGCTATATGCGATCTCCATGCCGAACGCGCGCGCCCGGCGCGCCGTGGCGGTGCCGATCTGGCCCATGCCCACGATGCCGAGCGTCTTGCCCTGCAGGCTGGTGCCGAGCATGTAGTGCATGTGCCAGCGCCAGCCGGTCTGGCTGCGGATCACGCGCTCGCCCTCGCCGAGCCGCCGCATGACGATCAGGATCAGGGCCATCGCGATGTCTGCCGTGGCGTCGGTCAGCACACCGGGGGTGTTCGTGACGAGCACGCCGCGCGCGGCGCAGGCGGCCACGTCGATGTTGTTGTAGCCCACGGCGACATTCGAGACCACGCGCAGCTGAGGACCGGCCGCCTCGAGGAAGGCGTCGTCGATACGGTCTGAGAGCAGCGAGAGCACTGCATCGGCGCCGGCGACCGCCGCGTGCAGCTCCTCGACCGAGAGCGCCGTTTCCTGCATATGCGCGTCCACCTCGCCGGCCTCGCGCAGCAGCTCGAGCGCCGGCTCGGGCACGCGGCCCGTCACCACGATGCGGCCTGGCATCAGGCGGCCGTCTGCGCGAGCAGGTCGCCCATCTTCTGCAGCGCCTCCTCGATGTTCTCGAGCGAGTTCGCGTAGGAGACGCGCAGGTAACCCTCGCCGTACTCGCCGAAGGCAGTCCCCGAGAGCAGCGCCACGCCGGCCTCGTCGAGCAGCCGGTTGGCAAGCTCACGCGTGTCGAGGCCCGTCCCCTTGACGTTCGGGAAGGCGTAGAAGGCGCCGTTCGGGACGATGCAACTGACGCCCGGGAGCTTGTTGAGGCCGTCCACGACGAACTCGCGGCGCTTCGTGAACTCGGCCATCATCGCGTTGACCTCGTCGCGCGGCCCCTCGAGAGCCGCCACGCCGGCCAGCTGGACGGCCGGCGCCGTGCACGACACCGAGTTGATGATCAGGCGCGTGATCGGCTCGACGAGCGGCTTCGGCAGCGCCGCGTAGCCGAGCCGCCAGCCCGTCATCGCGAACGTCTTCGAGAAGCCGTCGAGCAGGATCGTGCGCTCGAGCAGGCCCTCGTGCGACGCGATCGTGTCGTGCGCGCCCGCATAGAGCATCTCGGAGTAGACCTCGTCCGAGAGGATCCAGCAGTCGTGGTCGGCGAGCAGCTTCGCCATCTGCACGTTCAGCTCGCGCGGCACGATGCCGCCGGTCGGGTTGGCCGGCGAGTTGAGGATCACGAGTTTGGTCTTGGGCGTGAGGCGCTCGGCCAGGTCGTCCACGCTGAAGGCGAAGTCGCGCTCCTCGGTGATCGGAAGGGGCACCGGTGTCGCGCCCGCCCACTTGATCACGGACTCGTAGATCGGAAAGCCGGGGTTGGGATAGATGACCTCGTCGCCCGGGTTGCAGGTTGCGAGCACGCCGAAGAACAGGAACGGCTTCGCACCGGGCGCGACGACCACGTTGCCCGGGTCGATCTCGAGGCCGCGGTGGCGCGAGAGGTGCGCGGCGCAGGCCTCGCGCAGCACGGGCAGGCCGGGCGCCGGGCAGTAGTGGGTCTCGCCGTCCGCCCACGCCTTGCGGCCGGCGTCGATGATGTGGCGGGGGGTTGTGAAGTCGGGCTCGCCGATCTGCAGGTGGATGATCCGGCGCCCCGACGCCTCCAGCGCCTTCGCGCGGGCCAGCACCTCGAAGGCGGTTTCCGTCCCCAGGCGGTTGAGGCTGTCGGCGAGCTGCATCGAATTACTCCGTGAATGGTTGAACCTTTCCGAATGCACGGTACGCTGTCGCCCTGGAGCCGTCAAGCAATGACCGACACCACGCCCGCCATCCCTGCCTTCGTCCCCGCGCAGCGCGTGCGCTCGTTCGACCACATCGTCGGCCAGATCCGCGATGCCATCGCCTCGGGCGGCATCACGCCGGGCGAGCGCCTGCCCAGCGAGCGCGATCTCGGTGTGGCCTTCGGCGTCTCGCGCACGACGCTGCGGGAGGCGCTGCGCGCGCTGGAGGCCCAGGGCGTGCTCGAGATCCGCACCGGCTCGCGCGGCGGCGCCTTCGTGGCCGAGCCGAGCTCCGAGCTGGTGGCGGGCGCGCTCGGCAATCTGCTGCGCTTCCGCTCGGCGACCGCCCGTGAGCTGGCGGAGTTCCGCGTCCCGTTCGAGGCCGAGAACGCCGCCTGGGCCGCACGCCGGGCCGATCCCTCGGCGCTGGCCGAGCTCGAGCACATCGTCGGCGACGTGGGCGCCCGCGCGCTGGACGTCACGATCCCCTGGGCCGAGGTCGCCGCGCTCGAGGTGCGCTTCCACGATGCCGTCGCGCGTGCTACGGGCAACTCGGTGCGCGCGGCGATCATGAGCGCCATCCTCGACGCGCTCGAACGCGCGTTCATCGCCGTGCCGGTGGCTCCCGGCTCACCCCTGCGCGGAGAGCTGGCTCCCGAGCTGCGCGCCATCGTCGACGCAATCCACGCCGGCGACGACGAGGCCGCGGCTGGAGCGATGTGGGCGCACGTCTCCCGCTGGAGCGAGCTCGAAGTCGCCCACTCCTGACCGACCCGGCGTCAAGCATGTGGGGTCTGGCGCCGCCAGGCGGGGTCTGACCCCAGGTGGCGGAGCCTGACCCCAGGGTGGCGGTTGGCTCAACCAGGCTGATCTGCGGCATCGCAATGCCTGCGAGCGTTGCGTGGCTCGTGCTTCCACTTGCGCGCGCAGAGACCGACTATTCGGCTTGGCTACGTCGCTCGCAGCCCTTTCGGACAGGGCGGTGCCAGGCTCCGCCAGGCGGGGTCAGACCCCGCCAGGCGGGGTCAGACCCCTTTCTGGCGGCCTCAGTCGCCGAGTTCTGTGCGGCGGCGGGTGACGTATTCGTCGAGCTCGCTGCGGATGCCCTCGTCTAGCGGGGGCTGCGCGTATTCCTCTAGCGTTTTCTTGTAGATCTCGCCGGCTCGCTCGGTGGCGTCGCGGCCGCCCAGGCGCTCCCAACGCTGGAAGTTCTCCGTCGAGGAGAGCAGGGGGCGGTAGAAGCACTCGCGGAAGCGCTCCAGCGTGTGCACCGCTCCGAGGAAGTGGCCGCCGGCGCCGACCTCCTGGTGGGCCCCGAAGGCGAGGCTCTCCTCGTCGATCTCGAGCGGCGTGAACTGCACCTGAAGCATGCGCAGGATCTCGATGTCGACGATGAACTTCTCGTAGCAGGACACGAGTCCCGCCTCCAGCCAGCCCGCCGCGTGCATGACGTAGTTCGTGCCGGCGAGGAAGGTCGGAGTCATGACCATCATCGCCTCGTAGGCCGCCTGCGCGTCACAGGTCTGGCTCGACGTCAGCCCGCCTCCCGAACGCCAGGGCAGGCCGTAGCGGCGCGCCATCTGGCCGGTGCAGAGCAGGCCGATGGCCGACTCCGGCGTGCCCAGGGCGGGCGATCCCGACTGCATGTCGGTGTTCGACAGGAAGGAGCCGAGGATCACTGGACAGCCCGGGTTCACGAGCTGCGTGAGGGCGATCCCCGTCAGCGCCTCGGCCAGCTGCTGGGCGAGCGTGGCGGGGATCGAGACGGGCGACATCGCTCCCATGAGCAGGAACGGCGTGACGATCACAGGCTGGCTGGCCCGGTTGTACTCGAACATCGAGGCCAGCATGCGGTCGTCGAAGCGCAGCGGCGAGTTGACGTTGATGAGCGAGATCACGCCCGGCGTCTTCACGATCGCGTCGCGGCCGCCCAGCAGGATCTCGGTCATGCGCACGGTGTCGGCCGCGTTCGGACCCGACGTCACCGAGCCCATGTAGGGCTTGTCGGAGAGCGTCTGCAGCGCGAGCACCATGTCGAGGTGGCGCGAGTCGAGCGGCGTGTCGTTCGGCTCGACGATCGTGCCGCCGGTCATGTCGAGCTCTGGGAAGGAGTGCGCGAGCTTCACGAAGTTGCGGTAGTCGTCCATCGTGGCGTCGCGGCGCACGTCTCCCTGGCGCACGAACGGCGGGCCGTAGACCGACGAGAACACCATGCGGTTGTCGCCGATGTGCACGTTGTTCGCCGGATTGCGCGCCTGCACGTCGAAGTTGCGCGGTGCCTTGGCCACCTGCTCGAGGATGAAGTCGGGGTCCAGCCAGACGCAGTCGCCCTCCGTCCGCATGCCCTGCTTGGCGAACAGCTCCACCGCCTCGGGCAGCAGGAACTCGACTCCGAGCTCGCTCACGATCCGCTTCCAGCCGCGCTCGAGCGTGTCGACCGCGTCGGGCGAGAGGATCTCGTAGCGCGGCAGGTTGTTGACGAACATGCGGCCCCCGGTCTGATGGGTGATTGACGGAACCGGTAAATCGGCGCTAGATTCCACGATAGGAAACATGAGTCCCACGTGCTGAGTCAAGGCGAGACAACTCGCCCGAGTGGTTCCCAGGCGATCGAGCGCGCCGCGCAGTTGCTCGTGCTCGTGCTGGACCAAGATCATCCCACCACCCTGGGAGAGCTCGCGCGCCTGACCGAGCTGCCCAAGAGCACGGCCTCGCGCGTCGTTGCCGCACTCGAGCGAAACGCGCTCGTGCAGCGCGATTCCGCCCGCGGCGCGATCCGCCCGGGCCCGGCGCTGCTGCGCTTCGCGCAGCGCGGCGTCGACGAGACCGACCTGGTCGAGCTCGCCCATCCGGTGCTGAGCACGCTGGCGGCCGAGAGCGGCGAGACGATCAATCTCGCAGTGCCCGCGGTCACGGGCGTGAATCACCTCGCGCAGGTCGACTCGCGTCACATGATCGGCGCCGCCAACTGGGTCGGGCGCACCGTGCCGTTCCATCCCGGCGCGAACGGCAAGGTCTTCCTCGCGTTCGGCGCAGCCGTGCTGCCGCCGGGCGAGCTGACCCGCTTCACGCCTCACACCATCTGCGAGCGCGACCACCTCATGGCGGCGCTCGACACGATCCGCGCGGTCGGCTACGCGACGGCCATCGACGAGATCGAGGTCGGCCTCTCGGCGGTCGCAGCGCCCGTACGCGGCGCGAACGGCGCCTGCGTGGCAGCCCTTTCCATCTCCGGCCCGAGCTTCCGCCTCGGGCCGTCCCAGCTCGACCACATGGGTGCGCTGCTCGTCGAGCAGGCCGCCGTCCTGTCCACCCGACTCGGGTACCCCACCCTGGAGCGAGGATGACCATGACGCACGAGGAGATCCTGCAGGGCCTGTTCGACAACACGCTGATCGGCAACAAGCCGGAGGTCGCCGATCTGGTCAACCTCGGGCTCGAAGAGGGCATGGAGCCGAGCTCGATGCTCTTCGACGCGCTCATCCCGTCGCTCGAGGAGGTCGGCGCGCGCTTCGAGCGCGGCGACTACTTCGTGCCCGAGATGCTGATCGCCGCCCGCGCGATGCAGGGCGCGCTCGACATCCTGCGCCCCCTGCTGGTGGCCGAGGGCGTGCAGCAGATCGGCACGTTCGTGATGGGCACGGTCAAGGGCGACGTGCACGACATCGGCAAGAACCTCGTCAACATCATGCTGGAGGGCGCCGGCTTCACGGTCATCGACCTCGGCGTGAACGTGCCGCCGGAGCGCTTCGTCGAGCAGATCGTCGAGCACGAGCCGGAGATCGTCGGCTTCTCGGCGTTCCTCACGACGACGATGCCGATGTTCAAGGCCAACATCAATGCGATCGAGAAGGCCGGGCTGCGCGAGAAGGTCATCATCATGGTCGGGGGCGCGCCCGTGACCCAGGAGTACGCCGACGCGGTCGGCGCCGACGGTTACGCCGCGGATGCCTCCACCGCCGTGCGCCTGGCCAAGGACCTGATCGAGAAGCGGCGGGCGCTCGTACCCGCGTGAAACCTCTCGCTCTCATCGAGAAGGCGGTCAAGGGCCCCGTCTGGGGCTGCCAGATGTGCGGTCAGTGCGTGCTGCACTCGACCGGCATGACCTGCCCGATGAACTGCCCGAAGACGCTGCGCAACGGCCCCTGCGGCGGGGTGCGCCCGGACGGGCAGTGCGAGGTCAAGCCCGAGATGCGCTGCGTGTGGCTGAAGGGCTACGAGCGGGCCGACCACATGCCCGGGCTCCCCGAGACGTGGCGCGAGGAGTTCAACCACATGCGCCCGCCGGTCGACAACCGGCTCAAGAACACGTCGTCGTGGGCCAATTTCGCGACCAAGCGCGACCGGCAGACGCCCGCCGGCTGGCCGTCCTGGGACGAGGAGTAGGCGGCGTGTCGGAGCTCGAGCGCAAGCTGGCCGGCGGCGGCCTCGTGCTCACCGGGGAGATGCCCGTGATCGACGGCGGCGGCCTGGACGCGGTGCGGGCGCGGCTCGAGCAGTACGAGCCCTGGGTCGATGCCGTCAACGCGACCGACAACACCTCCGCGCACGCGCATGCCTCGAACGTGGCCGTGGCGATCGCGCTGAAGATGCTCGGGGTGGAGCCGATCATGCAGATCGTCTGCCGCGACAAGAACCGGCTCGCCATCCAGTCCGACATCGTGGGCGCCGCGCTGCATGGCGTGGAGAACATCTGCTGCCTGACCGGCGACGACGTCACGGCCGGAGACGAACCGGAGGCGCGTCGCGTCTTCGATCTCGACGGGCCGCAGGCGATCGTCACCGCGGCTGCGATCGGCCGGGGCGAATACCTCTCCGGCCGCCCGATCGACCCGGCGCCGCACCTCTTCATCGGCGCGGTGGAGAATCCGGGCGCGCCGCCGTTGGTCTATCGGGCGGAGCGCGCGCTCAAGAAGGCGCGC
>JALYLC010000062.1 GCA_030774435.1 Actinomycetota bacterium | reverse complement strand
CCGGAGAGCACGGCGGTCGCCGTCGCGGTCGCAGCGCTGCCACCGCTCGCCGAGGACGCGCAGGCGCCCGTCGAGCCGCTGACGTCGCGCCCGGTGCCGGTGCCGCTGCCCCGTAGCGGCGAGACGTTGATCTCCGTGCCGCCCGTCGTCACGGGCTTCGGCAGCGGTGCCCCCGTGCGCCGGCGCGGGCGCGCCCGCCGGCTCGGGGTCTTCGCAGCCGTGGTCGCACTCATGCTGTGCGTGCTCTGGGCCGGGCTGATCGGGCTGCGCTGGTCGCACTTCGTGGGCGTCGACCCCGCTTCGGGCAGGGTCGCCGTCTACCAGGGCATGCCGTACGACCTCGGCGGCGGCATCAAGCTGTTCACGCTCGTGCACGTCAGCCGAATCTCCGCGGCCACCTTGCCGGCGGCTCGGCGCAAGCGTCTCTTCGACCACTCCCTGCGCTCCAGCGAGTCCGCGCGCTCGCTCGTCGCGAAGCTCGAGCAAACCGAGCCGTGAGTGCCGTCGGCCTCCGCTCGAGCCGCAATCGCGAGCTCGGCTTGCTCCTGCTCGTCGCCGCGGTCGTGGCGGTCGGGTTCACGTCCGTGCTCGTCGCGCGCTCGGGCGTCGTCTCGACGCTCTCGCTGACGTACGCCGCGGCGTTCCTCGCGCTGCTCGGAGTCGCGCACACGGCGCTGCGCGTCGCTCTGCCCGATGCCGACCCGGTGCTGCTGCCCGCGGCGGCCCTGCTCGTCGCGGTCGGCATCGTCGAGATCTACCGCCTCGATCCGACGCGGGCCCGGGATCAGGCGATCTGGCTGGCGATCGGGGTCGGCTGCTTCATCGCGGTGCTGGCGGCGCTCTCGGACTACCGCGTGCTCGAGCGCTACCGCTACCTGCTCGGCGTCGCGTCCCTGGTCGCGCTGGCGGCGACGATCATCTCCTCGTACGCGACCGGCACGGTCGTGAACGGCGCGCGCGTCTGGATCCGCGTCGGCGGGCTCTCGTTCCAGCCGGGCGAGTTCGCGAAGCTCGGGCTGGTGCTGTTCATGGCGGCCTACCTGCGCGAGAAGCGCGAGCTGCTCGCGAGCCGCGATCAGCGCGTGCTGGGCCTCGGCCTGCCGCACTTCAAGCATCTCTCCCCGCTCGCGCTCATGGTCGGCGGCGCGCTGGCGCTGCTCGTGCTGATGAACGACTTCGGCACGTCGCTGCTCTTCTTCGGCGTGTTCCTGGCGATGCTCTATCTCGCCACCAGCAGGCTCATCTACGTCGTCGGAGGCCTGCTCGTGTTCGTGCTCGGCGCCTATCTCTCCTACCGGCTCGTGCCGCACGTGGCCGAGCGCGTCGACATCTGGCTGCACCCGTGGGGCGACGTCTACGGCCGTGGCTATCAGAGCGTGCAGGCCCTGTATGCGATCGCCGACGGCGGGGCTTTCGGCACGGGTCTCGGCCGCGGCTATCTGCTCACGAATGGCGGGCAGCCGATCGTGCCTGCGATCCAGACCGATTTCATCTACGCCGCGATCGCCAACGAGACCGGCCTGGCCGGGGTCGCGGCGCTCCTGCTCGTCTACCTGCTCGTCCTGCAGCGCGGGCTCAAGACCGCCAGCCTCGCGGGCGACGGCTTCTCCAAGCTCCTGGCGGCCGGGCTCACGATCGCTCTCGGTCTCCAGGTGTTCCTGATCGTCGGCGGGATCGTGCGCGCCGCCCCGCTCACGGGCATCACGCTCCCGTTCGTGTCCTACGGCGGCTCGTCGCTGGTCGCCAACTGGGTCGCGCTGGCGCTGCTGTGCGCGATCTCCGACCGCGCGCGCCGCGAGGCCCAGGCGTGAACCGGGCCATCGGACGGGTGTATGCCGTGCTGGCCTCGGGGCTCGTGCTGCTGCTCGGCTTCACCGCGTACTGGCAGCTCTGGGCCGAGCCCTCGCTGGCCGCGCGCCGCGACAACGCCCACCAGGTCGTGCAGCAGCTCTCGATCCGCCGCGGGCTGATCATCGCCGCCGACGGAACGAAGCTGGCCGTGAACCGAGCGACCAAGACGGCCGACGGCCGTCACGTCTACGAGCGGCGCTATCCGACGAACAAGATGTTCGCCCACGTCGTGGGGTACTCGTCGGCCACCGACGGGCGCGCGGGCGTCGAGCGCTCCGCGAACGACTACCTGATCGGCGCGCACACCGACCTCGGCGGCGCACTGGAGAATCAGCTGCACTCGCTGGCGGGCGGCGAAATCCACGGCGACGACGTGCAGCTCTCGCTCGTGCCGGCAGCGCAGCGCAAGGCCATGAGCGACCTCGCCGCGACCGGCAAGGCCGGAGCCGTGTTTGCGGTCGAGCCACGCACGGGGCGCGTGCTCGTGAGCGCGTCCTGGCCGAGCTTCAACCCCAACCGCGCGGTAGCCGGCTCGCTGCCCCGCAGTGGCAGCGCCCTCGTCAACCGCGCCACGCAGGGCCTCTATCCCCCGGGATCCTCGATCAAGCCCGTGATCGCGGCCCTGGCGCTCGAGAGCGGCCGGGCCAACGCCCAGACCAAGTTCAACGATCCGGGCTACTTCGAGGAGTACGGCAGGAAGATCACCAACGACAACGGCGAGCGCTTCTCCGGCACGTTCGACCTCACATACGCGCTCACGCACTCGATCAACAGCGTCTTCGCGAGGCTCGGCAGCGAGATCTGCGGCGGGCGCGCGCGTTGCCCCGTGCTCACGGGCGCGCTGCAGCAGCTGGGTTTTTACTCCATCCCGCCGCTCGATTATCCGACCGACCAGCTGTCGGCGTCCGGCACCGTGCGCTCGGGCACGCACACGCTGCTCTCGCCGAACGCTCCCATCGACCCGGCACGCACCGCCATCGGCCAGGCCAACCTGGTGGTCACGCCCATGCAGATGGCGATGGTCGCTGCGACGATCGGCAACGGCGGGGTCGTGATGCGGCCGACCCTCGTCGACAGCGTCCGCTCCTCCGGCGGGGCGCTGCGCTACGAGCGCCACAGCGAGCCGCTCGACCGCGCGTTCAGCCCGCAGACGGCCGCATCGGTCACCGAGATGATGAAGCACGTCGTGGACGAGGGCACGGGCCAGGCCGCCCAGATCCCCGGCGTGCAGATCGCCGGCAAGACCGGGACCGCGCAGACGGGTCGCAACGGGCAGCTGGACGCGTGGTTCATCTCCTTCGCCCCGGCCGAGAATCCCCAGGTAGCGGTGGCGGTCGTGGTCGAGCGGACGAATCAATATGGCGGCCAGGCCGCCGCCCCGATTGCGCGCGACGTCATGCAGGCGGTGCTCAATGCCGCTTCGTAAACACAAATCCCGGCTCCCCGCGCGGCAGGTCGCGCGAGAGTGCCGTGGAAGAATGCCGCGATGACCCGCGTCGACACCGAGCGAGGCCAGCCGTTCGACGGCCGCTACCGCGTGCTCGGGCGCCTGGGCGTCGGGGGCATGGCGACCGTCTACCTGGCCGAGGACTCGAGCCTCGGCCGCAAGGTCGCGCTCAAGGTCATGGCGGAGCGCTACGCCGAGGACGGCGAGTTCGTCGAGCGCTTCCGGCGCGAGGCGCAGGCCGCTGCGCGCCTCAACCACCCGAACATCATCGCCGTGTACGACCGCGGCGAGGCCGACGGGCGGCCCTACATCGCGATGGAGTACCTGCAGGGCCGAACGCTCAAGCAGGTAATCCAGGCCGAGGGCCCGCTGTCGCCGGAGCGCGCGATCGCGATCGCGATGCAGGTGCTCGCCGGCCTCCGCTACGCCCACGAGCACGGCGTCGTCCACCGCGACGTCAAGCCGCACAACGTGCTCGTCGGCGACGACGGCCGCATCAAGGTGACCGACTTCGGCATCGCCCACGCGGGAGATCCGCAGATGACGGAGGTCGGCTCGATCGTCGGGACCGCCCAGTACCTCTCGCCCGAGCAGGCGCGCGGGCGCAGCGTCGGCCCCCAGACCGACATCTACTCGCTCGGCGTCGTGCTCTACGAGATGCTGGCCGGCCGCGTGCCGTTCGAGGGCGACTCCTCGGTCGCGATCGCGATGCAGCACGTGTCCGATCAGCCGCCGCCCCTGCGCTCGCTGGCGCCGGACGTGCCCGAGTCGCTCGCGCTCGTCGTCGCCCACGCCATGCTCAAGGACCCGGCCCAGCGCTACGGCAGCGCCGACGAGTTCGCGGCCGACCTCGATCGCGTGCGGCGCGGGCTCGTGCCGGTCGCTGCCACCGCGGCCCACACGGCGATCGTCACGCATGAGCCGACCGAGCTCGTGCCGGCCGTCGAGGCGACGCGCATCGCGCCGCGCCCGGAGCCCACGCCGCTGCTCAGTGGCGAGAAGCTGCCCCCGCGGCCGACGCCGCGCAAGCGCTCGCGCTGGCCATGGCTGCTCGTGCTGCTCCTGCTGCTCGCGGTCGGGGCCCTGGCGGCGTTCGCGATCGGCGGCGTCCCGGGCGGCGGCTCGCCGCCGACGACGGCGACGACGGGCACGGCGACGACCCAGCCGCCGGTCGCCTCGCACAAGCTCGACAACCTCGAAGGCAAGACGCTGTCCGAAGCGCTGGGCGTCCTGCACAGCTATCAGCTTGGGCTCGACATCAAGAAGGCGCAACACGTGCGCGACGCCACGCACGACGCCGACATCGTGGTCGGGAGCAATCCCGACGCGGGCGTCGTAATGCACCGCGGCGACTCGGTGCGCCTCAAGGTCTCGCGCGGTCAGAAGGCGATCCCGAACATCGTCGGCCAGACGCAGGCCGACGCCCAGCAACAACTCGGTTCGGACTTCAAGTTCACGCTCGTCCCGGAGGCCAGCGATTTCGTCGACAAGGGCAAGGTGACCCGCACGGACCCGGTCGTCGGCACGAAGACCCCCGTCGGCTCGCCGGTCAACGTCTACATCTCGACCGGCCCGAAGTCGGTGCAGGTGCCGAACCTCGTGGGCAGGAGCGAGAACGATGCCCGCACGGCCCTCGACAAGGCGGGCCTGATCGTGAAGGAGCCACCGGGGAGCCGCTGCTCGGACTCGGTCGCAGTCGGGCAGGTCGCAAAGCAGGGCACGCAGACCGGGCAGCTCGTCCCGCAGAACACGGCGATCAGCTTCGACGTCGCCAGCAGCCCGTGCACGGTCGACGTGCCCAACGTGCGCACGCTCCCGGTCGATCAGGCCATCGGGCTGCTCCGGGCGAAGACGATCGCGGCCGGGAATATCAAGATCATCCACCAGACGGTGAGCGAGCAGAGCCAGGATGGAATCGTGCTCGATCAGGACATCGAGGGCACCAACACCAAGCCGTTCGTCGTCCACCTCACCGTTGGCCAGCTCGACCAGGGCGCGACAACGGCCACCACGTCGTCGCCGTGACCCCGCGGGTTCGCATCGCCGTGGTGGCCGGAGGCCGCTCGTCGGAGCACGCCATCTCGCTGGCGTCCGCGCGCTCGGTGATCGAGGCGCTCGATCCCGAGCGCTACGACGTCGTCACGCTCCTGATCGACGAGAGCGGCGGCTGGCAGGTCGTGGATGGCGCCCCAGCGCTGCTGGCGGCGTCGGAGGGCGCCTCTCCGGCGCAGCTCGCGAAAGGCGGCGGCACCTCGCTGGTGCCTGGCGGCGGGAGCGGTGCGCTCGTCGGCCGCAACGGCGCGAGCGCGGGCCAGATCGACGTGGTGTTCCCGGTGCTGCACGGCCCGTTCGGCGAGGATGGAACGATCCAGGGCCTGCTCGAGACACTCGGGATGCCGTATGTGGGGGCGGGCGTGCTCGGCTCCGCGGCGAGCATGGACAAGGCGTTCTGCAAGGCCGTGCTGCGTGACGCGGGCATCGCGGTGGCGCGCTCGCTCGTGCTCCGCCATGGCGTCGACGATCCTCTCGACCCGGCGGTCGAGGCGCGCGTGGCGGAGACGCTCGGCTGGCCGGTCTTCGTGAAGCCCGCCAATCTCGGCTCGAGCGTCGGCATCAGCAAGGTGCACGGTCCGGAGGAGCTGGCCGACGCGCTCGAGCTCGCCTACCGGCATGAGGAGAAGGCGCTCGTCGAGGAGTTCGTCGCAGGCCGCGAGATCGAATGCGGGGTGCTCGGCAACGAGCGCGCCGTGGCCTCTGCAGTCGGCGAGATCAAGCCCCACGCCGAGTGGTACGACTACGGCGCGAAGTACGACGAGGGCGGCTCCGACATCATCGTGCCCGCCGATCTCCCGGTCGCGGTCGCCGAGCGCGTGCGGACGGTCGCGCTGGACGCCTTCCGGGCGCTCGAGCTGAGCGGCATGGCGCGCGTCGACTGCTTTCTCACGAACGACGGGGAGGTGCTCGTGAATGAGGTCAACACCATCCCGGGGTTCACGGCCACGTCCGTCTATGCGCGGCTGTTCGGCGCCGTCGGCGTGAGCTACCCCGAGGTGCTCGACCGGCTCATCCAGAGCGGTCTCGAGCGCCACGCCCGGCGCGGCCGCTACCGCTACTGAGAACGTCCCAAGGCGGTTTCTACGCCGCCGTCCTGAGCTGGGCGTCGATGATGCTCGCTGCAAAGCCCGAGCCCGCCTCCGTCGGCGCGAGCTTCGTGATCCAGATCAGGTAGAGCCTGCTCGGGTCGGCGGTGAGCGGGACGTCCATGGGCACCGTGCGGGCCCTGAACGGCTTGCTGTCGGGCGTCCAGCCGGCGATGCTCGCCGGCGGGGACGTGCCGGGAGCCGTGTAGACGCGTCCCGTCCAGTCACCGATCCCTGCCTGCAGATGCAGGGCCACCGCCGCCACCGCGGTCGGTGCGGTGAGGATCAGGCCGACGCCGGGCTTGCTGCCGTTGAACTCGGGCGATCCTCTGTACGTGTCGGTGCGCCAGATCGTCGCCGGGTCGCCATCGAGCGCGTTGGCGGTGTCGGCGGGGTGCTCGCTGCCGTCCCCGCCGTCGCCGGTCGGGTCGTAGCTGGTTGCCGTGAGGCCGGTCACTGCGGCGCCCGTGGCGGCCGTGGTGGCGGTCGTGGCGGTCGTCGCGGTCGTCCCGGGACCCGTCGTCGCAGTCGAGCGCGGCGTCGAGGTCGAGGCCGCGTCGCTCCCGCCGCCCAGGCTGCTGCCGAGGTAAGCGGCCCAGCCGATGCCCGCCGCGAGCACGAGAACGAGCAGCCCGATCGGCCAGATCCGCCGGCCGTGCAGGCGCGGCAGCGGCTCGGGCTCGTTGTCGGGCTTGCCCTGCAGGATGCGGCGGTTCTCCGCCTCGCTCGGCTCGACGACCTCGAGCGCCGTGGTCACGAGCGGCACCTCGGCGGTCTCCGAGCTGTCGTCGCGGGTCAGGAAGAGGAGCTCGGCTTCGAGCGCCGAGCCCATGGCGCCGACGTCCGCGAAGCGATCGTCCGGGCGCTTGGCGAGCGCCCGGGAGACGATCGCGTCGACGCCGTCGGAGACCTCGGGGCGGCGCTCCTGCACGCTCGGCACGGGTGCGCGCAGGTGCTGCTCGGCAATCTCGACGAACGACGCGCCGCGATACGGCGGCACGCTCGTGAGGCAGTGGTACAGCAGCGCCCCGAGCGCGTAGATGTCGGCCCTGCCGTCCAGCGGGCGACCCTGAGCCTGCTCGGGCGCGACGTAGTCGCCGGTCCCCAGCACGCGGCCCGGATTCGTGAGCCCGGGCGCGTCCTCCACGCGCGCGATGCCGAAGTCGGTCAGCTTGGCGTGCCCGTCGGCAGTCAGCAGCACGTTGTGCGGCTTCACGTCGCGGTGAATCACGCCACGCTCGTGGGCGTAGGCCAGAGCCCCGGCCACCTGGACGGCGATCGCGAGCGCCTCGGCGATCGGCAGCCGACCCTCGAGCGAGATGCGCTCGTGCAGGTCGCGGCCGTCCACGAGCTCGCAGACGATGAACGGCCGCCCGTCCGTCTCGCCGCGGTCGATCACCGTGACGATGCCTGGATGGGCGAGCAGCGCGAGCGTGCGCGCCTCGCGCTCGAAGCGGTCGACCGAGTCGGCCGATTCCAGTCGCCGCGTGTGCAACAGCTTGATCGCAACCGGCCGGCCGAGCTCCTCGTCGTAGGCCTGCCAGACGCTCGACATCCCGCCGCGCCCGAGCAGGCGCTCGATGCGGAAGCGTCCCGAGAGCGTCTCGCCGATCACCGTGAGGAGCGTACCCGTCTTGGTGCTGGGGTCAGACGGTCGCGCGCGCGGGCCGTCCCGCGCTGCAAGAGAGCTCGCTTCGGAATGATCATGGTGTCTGGAGCGGCTGGATCGGTCTACAGTCGATCACCAAGGCGCACGAACCCGTCGCTCAGGGTTCGACGCGTTGCGGGGTGCGCCCGGCGATTGACTTGCGTCCGACCCGGGCGCTCCAGCCACACACGCTCATCCCGAACCGAGCTCTCTCAGAAGTCGAACGGCGTGATGTGATCGTCGCGCAGGGCGGCGACGAAGCGCTCGATCTCGGCGGCCATGTTGTCGTGGGCGAGCTGCTCGACGTGCTCGATCAGGGCGTCGGTCCCCTCGTTGAGCAGCGCGTCGTAGCGCTGGACGTCGGCCTCGCCGTGCACGCCGGTCGATTCCCACTCGCACTCGGGGCAGCGGCGCTCGATCTCCCAACGGCCGGGGGAGAGCTCGTGCCAGGCGAGTGGGTGGACGAGCTCGCCATCGCACTCGGGACACAATTCGAGCGCGGCGGCTACCAGACTCTCATCGCTCGACGCGGTTGCGCCGGGCGCGCTCTGGAGGTAGACGATCTCCACAGCCTTGCCGCTGGGGAGGATGATTCGCTTGACCTGGAAATCGCTCATGCACAAGCCGTTATCGGGCCGGATGAGTGATTCCTTGAGGGGCCAAACCCCCTCAGCCGGGGGAACTTCGGCCCCGCGGTCGTTCAGGATCCGAAATCGGCGGTGACGTAGAGCGCCGCGCGCCCGCTCCAGACGCCCCGCGCAAGGCCCAGCCCGATCGTGTGGAACGACGATCGGAGCAGGTTCTCGCGATGCCCCGGGCTCTGCATCCACATCGCGACCGCGTCCGACGGGGTCGGCGCGACGGCCAAGTCTTCGCCCGCCGTCGTTCCGTGCCAGCGCGCCCGCGTCAGCCTGTCGATCAGCGTGGAGCCGTCGGGCGACGTGTGGTCGAGGTGGCCCGCCCGCGCGAGCATCTGGCTCTGCCAGGTGGCGGCGCTGGTGAGCGATCCGCTGGCGCGCAAGGGCGGGACGCCGGCCGCGGCGCGGGCCGCGTTGATGGCCGTCAACAGCGTACGCTCGGCGCCAGAGAGGTGGAGCGGCCGCGCCGCCTGGGCGCTACCTGCTCCCAGGGTCGCGAATGCGACCAGGGTGCAGGCGACGAGGTTCCTCCGACGCATCCGGGCGAGTCTAGGCGCTGGTATTCGGCAGCGCTCTTGTGTTCTACCGGAACCTGCTGATTCGCCAGCGTGTTCTGGGCAGATGGTCAGGTACTAGCCGCGAGCGCGCGAATCTGGTAAGGCGTCACGCGGTGACAGCGGCGACCGAGTGCACGATCGCGGCCTCGAGGACGTCCAGCGCCTCGGCGAGCTGGTCGTCGCTGATCACGAGCGGAGCGAGGTTGCGGATCACGTTCCCGTAGAGGCCGGCCTTGAGCAGCACGAGGCCGTGGCGCAGCGCGTGCTCGGCGACGCGCGTCGCGAGCTCGGGCGCCGGCTCGCGCGTGCGCGCGTCGCGAACGAACTCGAGGCCGATCATCGAGCCGAGGCCGCGCACGTCCCCGAGTTGCGGCACGCGCCCCTGCAGGGCGCGCATGCGGCGCGTCAGCGCCTCGCCGATCTCGCGCGCTCGGGCGCACAGGTCGAGGCGGTCGATCTCCTCGAGCACCGCCAGCGCGGCGACGCACGCGACGGGGTTGCCGACGTACGTGCCGCCGATGGCCGAGTCGCCCGGAGCGTCCATGATCTCCGCGCGCCCGAGCACCCCGGACAGCGGCAGGCCGCCCGCCATCGACTTGGCGACGCACACGAGGTCGGGCTCGACGCCGGCCTGCTCGATCGCGAACAGCGTGCCGGTACGGCCGAAGCCCGTCTGTACCTCGTCGGCGATGAGCACGATTCCATGCTCGTCGCACAGCTCGCGGAGGCCGCGCAGGTAGGCCGCGGGCGCCGGTACGAACCCGCCCTCGCCCTGGATCGGCTCGATCACGATGGCGGCCACGGACTCGGGCGCGATGCGCGTCGTGAATGCGCGGCGGAGGTCGTCGAGCGCGCCGGCGGAGGCGTCGTCGCCGCCCGGCCAGCGGTACTCGTCCGGATACGCGACCCGGTAGACCTCGGGTGCGAACGGGCCGAACCCCGCCTTGTACGGATGCTGCTTCGAGGTCAGCGACATCGCCATGTGCGTGCGGCCGTGGAACGCTCCCTCGTAGGCGATGACCGCCGGCCGGCCGGTGGCCGCCTTGGCGATCTTGACGGCGTTCTCGACGGCCTCGGCGCCGCTGTTGAAGAACGCGGCCTTGGTGGGACCGGTGATCGGGAGCCGCTTGCACAGCTGCTCGGCCAGCTCGACGTACGAGTCGTACGGCATGACGGTGAAGTCGGTGTGCAGGAAGCGCGCGACCTGATCGTGGACGGCGCTCGTGAGGGCGGCGTTGGAGTGCCCGACGGCGAGGCAGCCGATGCCGCCCGCGAAGTCGATGAACGTGTTGCCGTCGACGTCGGTGACGAGTGCGCCCTCGGCGCGCTCCACGAAGACCGGCACCCAGAGCGCCTTGGCGTTGGCGACGACGCGCTCCTTGCGCTCGATCCAGGCGCGGGAGCGCGGCCCGGGAACCTCGGTGCGGATCTCGATCGACGGCATGCACCGAGCCTAGCGGAATGCATAAGGTGCATAGCCCCTCTTTCTGCTTCGCGCCTTAGACGTCTTACGCGGGCTCACGCAGCGTGATCACCGAGAACGCGCCGCCCGCGGGATCCTCCAGCAATGCGCAGCGGCCCGGGCCGATGTCGTCCGGGGGGTGCCAGACGGTGCCGCCGAGTTGCGCGCAGCGCCGCGCGGTGCCGTCGCAGTCGGCCGTCGCGATGTAGACCATCCAGTGAGGATGCGCAGCCTCGGGCCAGCTCTCGTCCATCTCGAGCGCGCCGCCCACCAGCCGTTCGCCGCGCTTCCAGACGGTGTACGGGACGCCGTCGAAATCCTCCTCCTGCGCCGTCCAGCCGAAGACCTGGCCGTAGAACAGGCGGGCGCCCGCGACATTGCGCGTGACCAGCTCGCTCCAGATCGGCGCGCCCGGCTCGCCCTGCACCTCGTAGCCATGGTGGAGGCCGGGCTGCCAGACCGAGACCTGCGCTCCGTCCAGGTCGCGCAGCACGGCCATGCGACCGGCGTCGAGCACGTCCATCGCGTCCATCACGACCTCGCCACCGCTCGCGACCGCGGCGGCACACGTCTCGTCCGCGTCTGCGCTCGCAACGTAGGTCGACCAGGTGGAGTCGTCGGTGTCGCCCCAGACCGGCGCGACTCCGGCCACCTGCCGCCCCTCGTGCAGCAGCATGCGATAGCCGCCCGCATTCTCGATCGGCTCCGTCGCCGTCCAGCCGAAGAGGTCGCAATAGAATTCCGCCGCACCGTCCGCGTCCGTGCTGGCGAGGTCGATCCAGCAGATCGTGCCCGGGTCGTGCGCGTCGATCGTGGGCATCGGGTCTCCTTCGTGCGATTCGTGACGATCGGAGCCTACGCTGCGGGAGCCGCGGCGTCACGTACGAGGGAGGTTCCGTGAACGAACTGTTGGAAAACGCCGCCGGCCGCGCCTCCCGCTACCTGGCAGACATCCAGGAGCGCGCCGTTTCCCCGTCTTCCGAGGCGCTCGCGCGCCTCGAGGTCCTGCGGGAGCCGCTCCCCGCAGGCCCGAGCGAGGCCGCGGACGTGCTTGCCTTGCTCGACGAGATCGGATCGCCGGCGACGATGGGGATGGCCGGGCCGCGCTTCTTCGGCTTCGTGATCGGAGGCTCACTGCCGGTGGCCCTGGCCGCCACCTGGCTCGCGACCGCCTGGGATCAGAATGCGGCCTTCGACTCGCTCTCGCCGGCCGCTGCACTGGTGGAGGCGGTTTCGCTGCGCTGGATGCGCGACCTGTTCGGCCTGCCCGAGGGGTGTGCGGGGGCCTTCGTCACGGGCGCGACCATGGCCAACTTCAGCGCGCTGGCCGCCGCCCGGCATGCCGTGCTGGCCGGACAGGATTGGGACGTCGAGGCGGATGGCCTGTTCGGCGCACCCGCCATCACGGTCGTGATCGGCGAGGAGGCCCATCCCACGCTGATCAAGGCGCTCGGCCTCGTGGGCTTCGGGCGCAAGCGACTCGTGGGCGTTCCCGTGGATGAGCAGGGCCGCATGCGTCCGGAGGCGCTGCCGACGCTCTCGTCCGCCACGATCGTGTGCGCGCAGGCGGGCAGCGTCAACAGCGGGGCGTTCGACCCGCTCGCGTCGATCGCACAGCGAACGCGCGAGGCCGGGGCGTGGCTGCACGTCGACGGCGCGTTCGGCCTGTGGGCGGCGGCGGCGGCGCATCGGGCCCACCTGGTCGAGGGAATCGGACTCGCCGACTCGTGGGCGACGGACGCGCACAAGTGGCTGAACGTGCCATATGACAGCGGCATCGCATTCGTCAGCGATGCCCAGGCCCTGCGCGCAGCCATGGCCGTGACGGCGGACTACCTGCCGGCCGAGACCGGCGTGCGCAATCCCTCGGACTTCACGCCCGAGCTCTCGCGCCGTGCCCGCGGGGTCGACATCTGGGCGGCGCTGCGCTCGCTCGGCGCGTCGGGGCTGGACGATCTCGTCGAGCGCAGCTGCCGGCACGCCGCTCGCTTCGCCGAGGGCCTCTCCGCCGCCGGCTACGAGATCCTCAACGATGTGGTGCTGAACCAGGTGCTCGTGTCGTTCGGCGAGCCGGCCGTGACGGAGCGCGTGGTGGCAGGGATACAGGCCGAGGGCACGTGCTGGTGCGGCGGCACGGTCTGGCAGGGGCGGACGGCGATGCGGATCAGCGTCTCGTCGTGGGTCACGACCGAGGAGGACGTCGAGCGAAGCCTGGCAGCCATGTTGCGGGTCGCTCAGTCCTGAAGCAGGACCTCGAGCGCCGCTGCCGCGCGCAGGACGACGCTGTCGCCGCCCGGAAGCCCGACGACCTGGAGCCCAAGGGGCAGGCCGTCGCGGTCGACGCCCGCCGGCAGGGACAGCGCGGGCCAGCCCAGGGCGTTGAAGGGCTTCGTGAGCGCGTTCATGCGCGTCGTCTTGTCGGGGCCGTCGATCCGCACGGGCGGGCAGGGTGCCGAGGCGCACAGCAGGATGTCGTAGCCGGCCGCCGCCGCCGCGCAGCGCCGCTGCGCTTCGGCGAGCTTGGCGCGGGCCTGAAGGTACTCGATCGCCGGCATTGCCCGCGAGGCCTCGACGTCGGCGAAGGTGGTCGGGTCGTAGAGCGCCGGGTCTGGGCGGGGGTCGCGCGCGAGCACGAAGGCGCCGGGCTCTGCGGTGAAGATCGGCGACATGGCGCGGTTGTCGTCCTGCGACCAGGCGATCTCGATCTCGCGCGCGGGTACGCGGGCGCGCGCGCGCCCGAGCATCTCTGCGACGTCGTCGGAAAGCGCGGCCGTGAAGTAGCCGCCGAGGAAGGCGACGCGCGGGCCCTCCAGGCCGCCGCCGAGCTCAGCGGGGGGCGTGCCCGTGAGCACGGCGTACTGCAGCGCCGCCTCGGCCGCGCTGCGCGCGATCGCGCCGCCGGTGTCGAAGCTGGGCGCGTACGGCATGCAGCCGTCCAGCGGAACCGAGCCGTAGGTCGGCTTGAACCCGACCACCCCGCAGGCCGCGGCCGGGTGCCGCACGCTCCCGCCGGCGTCGGTGCCGGGCGCGTGGTCGACGATGCCCGTCGCGACCGCCACCGCCGAGCCCGACGACGAGCCGCCGGGCACGCGCTGGGGGTCGTGCGGGTTGCGGCAAGTCGGCCGGCCGGGTGTCTGGCCCATCATGCCCCAGGCCAGCTGTGTCATCGCGAGCTTGCCGAGCGATATCGCGCCGGCCGCCTCGAGCCGCTGCACGACCGTCGCGCTGGAGGTGGCCGCGGGCTCGTGCGCGCGCCACGGCGCACCTCCCGTCGTACGCAGGCCGGCGACGTCGAAGCAGTCCTTCCAGGCGCATACGGTGCCCGCCAGCGGGCCCACGTCCTCACCGCGGCGGGCCCGGGCCGCCATTGACGATGCCCGCTCGCGCGCCCGGTCGGCGTCGAGCTCCCAGACGGCGCCCAGGTGCTCGAGCTCGCTGGCCAGCGCGAGCGCGCGCTCGACCCGGTCGACGATTCCGCGGGCCGGCCCCATGTCGTGGAATGATCGCAGGATGGTCCTGTCCGACCACTCCATTCGCGAGGCGATCGCGGCCGGCCGCGTCGGCATCGACCCGTTCGACGAGGAGCTCGTGCAGCCGTCGAGCGTAGACGTGCGCTGCGACCACCGCTTTCGCGTCTTCCATCCCGGGCGCTATCCGTTCATCGACGTCAAGCAGGCCATGCCGGACCTGACTGAGCTGGTCGAGATCGACGACGGCCGCGCCTTCATCCTGCATCCCGGCGAGTTCGTTCTGGGCGCGACGCTCGAGCGCATCAGCCTTCCGGACGACCTCGTGGCGCGGCTCGACGGCAAGAGCTCGCTCGGCCGCCTCGGCCTCCAGGTGCATTCGACCGCCGGGCTCGCCGATCCGGGCTTCACGGGGCAGATCACGCTCGAGCTTTCCAACATGACCCGTCTGCCGATCTCGCTCTACCCCGGCATGCGCATCGCGCAGCTCGTGTTCGAGATGCTCTCGACGCCGGCCGACCGCCCGTACGGGCACGGCGGCCTGAACTCGAAGTACCAGGGCCAGTCGGGCCCGACGCCCAGTCAGTACTGGCGCAACTTCGACGAAAGCACAGACTGAGAGCTGGTTTCAAAAGTCGCGTGGCGTTCGGAGGTCTCGAATCGCCTCCGGTCTGGTTGTCGGGCGCAGTTCCCTGGCGGTGAACGAGACGGGTCGCCCGACAACCAGACCTGCGGCGACCCTGTGCCCGCTCAAAGAACCGAGCGAACACAGGGGCTTCGCGGGGCCGGCTCCCGGCTCTTGAAAATGCTGAGCATGAACGTGCGAGCCGGGAGCCACCCCCGCTCGCTCCGAAACCCCCGACCACACACGCGACTTTTGAAACCAGCTCTATCGCCGCGCGGGTGAAATTTCGGAACCCACCCTTCCCATCCGGGGGGACGTGAGCTAGGCTGGGCGAACCGCGGAAAGGGGGTGGTCCGATCTTGTGTGACAGTACTGATGGGCCGAGCGGAGGTACTCGCCGCTAGGGGTGACGTTCCCCTGAACCAGAGAGGGAACTCGCCGAGAGGCCAGGCGTTGGGGAGCCGCGGGAGACGCGGCAATCGCCCCTGGTGAATACCAGCGAGTATCCGATCGTCGTCGGGCCGCCTGCGGGCGGCCCGACGTGTTTTTCGGCGCGCACCCGGCGCCAAGCCAGTTCTCAGTAGCCGAGCGCGACGCCGTCCTTGCGCGACTCGCTGCCGCCGATCAGGACGTCGTCGCGCACGAGCACCGCC
>JALYLC010000061.1 GCA_030774435.1 Actinomycetota bacterium | reverse complement strand
CACGGCGACGGCAGCGTCGAGGCGAACTCGGCCAGCCGCGGATCGGTCTCGATCGGGAGCCCGAGCGCCTCGGCGCACGGCGCCGCGGTCTCCTGCGCACGCAGGAACGGGCTCGCGACGATGCGCGTCGGCCGCCGGCGCAGGCCGGCCACGTGCGCGGCCAGATCGGCCGCCTGGCGGTGGCCGAGCTCCGTCAGCGGATCGTCGGGCGTCCACACGTGGTCGGGGCCCTGCGTGGCCTGGCCGTGCCGCGCGACGAGCAGGATGCGCGTGCTCACGCCGTGCCGCAGAAGCGCATGGCGGCGAGCGCGATGGCCTGGGCGCATCGCACGAGGTCGGCGACGGGCACGTACTCGTCGATCGTGTGGCCCCAGGCGATCGAGCGGGGGCCGAAGCCGACCGAGGGTGTCCCGGCCGACATCGTGTACGTCGCGCCGTCGTACCACGAGTCGAGGCCGCCCAGGCGGGCCGGCTCGCCGACATCGGCACTGGCGGCCAGCACCGCCTGCACGATCGGGTCGTCCGGCGGGATCTCCATGGGCGGGATGTCGGCAGCCCAGCCGAAGGTCGGCGGATGCTCGGACAGCCAGGGGTCGGTTGCGCAGGCGCGCGCGATCCACTGTTCGACCTCGTTCCGGACGCGCGAGCCGTAGCCCTCGTCGTCCGCCAGTGCCGGAGGGAACAGCACGGCGCACGTGACTTCGCATGTGGCCGGGTAGGTGACCGGCCACTCGCCCGCCTGCATGACCGTCGGCACGATGTCGGGCGGCGACAGGTAGGGGTGCTGGAGATCGGCCCGTGTGCACCACTCCTCGCGCAGCCGGCGGATCGCGTCCAGCACGACCTGCGCCTTCTCGATCGCGTTGACGGCACCGCCGTCCCGCCAGTGCGGCTGGCGCAGCTCGGCGTGGCCCGGCCGGCCCTCGACCGTGATCGTCGGGTACACGGAGCCGCGGCAGGCGACCCACACCTCGAACGCGGTGGGCTCCGGCACGATGCCGGCGTCTGCGCGCACGCCGTGGGCGACGCAGGCGATGCCGCCCGCTCCCGTCGACTCCTCGTCGGTGATCGTGTTCACGAGCAGGTCACCGGCGAGACGGACGTCCAGCCGGGCAAGTGTCTCGGCGGCCATGACCATCGCCGCGACGCCGCCCTTCATGTCGCAGGAGCCGCGGCCGTAGAGCATCCCGTCGCGCACGACCGGCGTGTTCGGGTCGTCCGTCCAGCGCGCCTTCGGCTCGCCCGAGACCACGTCGATGTGGCCGTTGAGCAGGAGGCTGCGGCCGCCGCGCGCCCCGGCGAAGCGCGCGAGCAGCTGCGGGCGGCCGTCGAAGTCGAGGTGGAACGGCACCTGTGGCCCCCGCACGTCCTCGGGCTTCGGCTCCCAGACCTCGACCGAGGCCCCCGCCGCCGACAGCCGGTCGGCGAGCAGCGCCTGGAGCTCCGCCTCGTCCCGCGCCGGATCGCCTGGATCGCGTGCGGTGGTGTCGAAGCGGATGAGTGCGGAGGCAAGCTCGACGATCTCATCTCTGCGCTCGCGGATGGCGTCGACGACACGCTTCTCGACGTCGTTCACCCTCCCATTCAAGCGCAGGCGATTCAGTCGCGCTCCTGCACGAGCACTCGGAATGCGGCCCCGCTGCCATCCGGATCCGACAGCGCCTCGAGCCACAGCCGGTCGGCAGCGTGGCGCGGCAGCCGCGCAATCGCAGCCTCCGCGCCGTGGGCGAGCAGCCACTCGGGCTGGCGGATGTCGAGCGTCGTCCGCAGTCCTTCGACCTCGCCGGCCGCGCGCAGAGCACCGAAGTCGACATCGACCGTGATGTCCTGCGTCCCCGGCGCAGCGAGCGGATCGCCGCCGGCCATCCCGCCCACGTAGGTGCGCAGCCGCGGCTGCGGCCGCTCGTAGCGCAGCGCGCCCGCCTCACCGTAGTCGAGGACGAACAGCGCACCGCGCTGCAGTGCCTTCGCGAGCACGCGCTGCAACTCGGCCTGTGCGGGCGAGACGTCGTATTCGGCACCCACGACCGGCGTGACGCCGGCGGCGCGCAGCGGATCGCCGAGCGCGCCCGCGGGCGGCCCCGGGACGAACGCGAAGCGCCCGTCGGCGCCAACGTCCACGAGCAGCTCGCACGGCCAGCGCAGGCGATGGGCCGGGCAGGCATCGTGCACCTCGTTGGCGACGATCGCCCCGCGGATCGCGGCGAGCTGCGCGAGCTCGATGGAGCCCGCGGCCGGCACGCGTGCCCGTGCCTGGGCGAGCATGCCCGCGGCGCGCTCGCAGAGCACGAGCTCGAGCGGCAGGTCGGCCAGCTCGGCTGCCAGCCCGGCCGCCAGCGAGCCTTCTCCTGGGCCCACCTCGACCACGGTGAGCGGCCGCGGGCGCCCCAGGCGCTCCCAGACGGCGCGCAGCTCGGCGCCCAGTGCCCGCGCCAGGAACGGCGCTGCGATGGGCGCGGTCGTGAACGCGCCCTTGGTCCCGAGCCGGGCGCCGCGCGCGTAGAACCCATCCTGGGGGTCGTACAGCGCGCTCTCCATGAAGCTGCTGAAGCTGATCGGGCCCGACGCGGCGATGCGCTCGCGCAAGCGCGCCGCGAGCGGGTTCACGGCGTGAACGTGCGTATGCCGTAGGTCACGAAGATGAGGCCGGCCATGAGCGCCGGCGAGACCACCTTCACCGTCGTGTCGATGCCCTCGCGGCGGCCGAGGATCGCGAGTGCCCAGAAGAGCGGGAACCCGAGCATGCCGATGCGTCCGGCGGAGACGAGGCTGCCGGCGGCGAACGGCAGCAGCACGCAGCCGGCCGCGAACAGGAAATACGGGATCGGCACCTCGTCGCGGCGCTTCCAGAGCTCCAGGAGCATCGCCGTCCAGACGAGCGCGAAGATGATGTGCACGAGGAAGCGGAGCTCGTGCCGGTCGAGCACGGGGCCGGTGAAGGCGTTCCAGATCACGAGCGGAGGCAGGCCGAGGCTGCGCCCCCAGCCGCGCGCCTGAGCATGCGTCTGCGCGAGGGGGTCGCCGGTCTCCCACCACAGGTAGAGCGAGAAGAGCCCCTCGGCGGCCGGCAGCAGCGCGACCGGCAGGACGCGCCGCCAGCGGCCCTCGCGCTCGCCCCAGGCCATCCACACGAGCGCCGGCGCGAGGGCCATGCCGACCGGGCGTGTCAGCACCCCGAGCGCACCGAGGGCGGAGGCGCCGAGGAATCGCCGCCGCTCGGCGAGCAGGAACGCGCCGGCCGCAAGCACGAGGAAGAGGCTCTCGGCGTAGACGGCCGAGAACACGAACGCGAGCGGCGAGATCGAGAGGAACAGCACGGTGCGCCGGGCGATCGTGCGGCCGAAGCGCTCGTCCGTGAGCTTGTAGAGCAGGCACATCCCGACCGCCATGAGGAGCGTCGACATGGCGGCTCCGAGCCACACGAGGTCGACGAACGGGACGATCGTTCGCAGGACGAAGAGAAGCATGGGGTAGAGCGGCAGGAAGGCGGCGTTGTCGCCATGGCCGATCGTCGGGTCGTAGCCGTGGACGGCGATGGAGCGGTACCAGATCCCGTCCCAGGAACCCAGGTCGCGCAGCATCTGCGGCAGCCCGACGCCCGCGCCGTGCGCGCGGGTGACCCAGCCCTCCATCGCGAACAGCAAGACCACGACGATGCGGGAGAGCGCGACGACCAGCAGCGGGTAGCGACAGGCGCGCCACAGCCGCAGCGCCGGGGCGAGCCGCATCACCCGCTCGCGGGGCGCTGCGCCGGGGAGGCCATCAGTCCGCGGGCTTGCGCGCGACCACGGTGACGATATCCCCGAGGTCGACGCCCACCGTGCGGTCGCCCAGGCGCCGCGTGAGGACGCGCGCGACGCGCTCTGCCGTGCGGCTATAGCTGCCCAGACGGGAAACGGCGTAGGACACGCGCACGATCCGGCGGTGCCGCGAGACCTCGACCACGTCGAAGCCGCAGCTGCGCAGCAGCTCGCCGAGCGTGCGGCGCGAGAAGTAGACGAGGTGCATCTGCATGTACCAGGGCCAGTAGCGGCCGGCGACGCGCGGGAAGAGGGCCTCGACGTCCATCGTCGTGACCGCGAACACGCCGCCGGGCCGCAGCGTCGAATGCACCGCCCGCAGCGTGCTCGCGGGGTCGGGCAGATGCTCGATCACGTCCCACATCGTGACGAGGTCGTAGGCACCCTCCGGCAGCGGTGCGTCCTCGACGACACCGACATGCACCGGGCCGCGCACGCGGGATTCGGCCCGCTTGGCCGCCCAGCGCGACGGCTCGACGCCCGCGACCTCGAAGCCGGCACGCTCGGCCAGCTCGATGAACGTCCCGACGTGGCAGCCGACGTCCAGCAGGCGGCCGGACGGCGCGAAGCGCCGCACGTGGTCGAGGCTCTCGGAGAAGGTCGCCACGCGCCCTTCCTCCTCCTCGACGTAGCGCACGTCCTCGACATCGCCGTAGGCGTCCTGCACCGCGAGATGGTGCGGCCGCGGGTTCATGTACACGATCCCGCACGACCGGCACTCGACGATGCGCCCGAAGCGGCCGAACTCTCGCGAGGTCGACGTGTAGTGGCGCTGCGGGTCGATGGCCTCGCCGAGGGTCGAGTCGTAGCGCACGCGATAGCGGTCGGCATCGCACAGCGGGCAGCGCACGGATACCTCGCCGCGGCCGGTGTGCTCGCCTCCGCCCTGGCGGGCGCCGGCCAGCGCGTCTGGGGCTCGCTGCGACATGGCCGCGCATTCTACGAGCGCTCGCCACTCCGGCGCGCGGCAATTGCGCGGCGCGGTGATCGTCGTGGCGCGTCTAGAGTCGGCTCGTGCGCGTCGCGGAGCATTCCCGCGAACGCCCCGCGTGGTGGGCGCTCTCCGCGGCGGCGCTCGCTTCGTTCGTCCTCCACCTGCCGTTCCTGACCACTGCGCTGTCGGTCGACGAGGGTGGCTACGGCTACGTCGCAGAGTGGTGGTCGCGCGGTGCCGACCTCTACGGCGACGTCTGGGTCGACCGGCCGCAGGGGCTGCTACTGCTCTACCGCGGGGCGCTTGCGCTGCCGGGCGGGCACGTGTTCGACATCCGCCTCATGGCGGCGTTGTGGTCGTGCGCCATCGCGGTCGCCCTCGGTTTGCTCGTCACCAACCTGGCCGGGCGGCGCGCCGGCGCTGCGGCCGCCCTGGTCAGCGGCCTGCTCTCGACGGCACCGGTCATCGAGGGCTTCGCGGCCAACGGTGAGCTGATGGCCACGCTCCCGGCTCTCGTCGCGCTCGCCCTGGCCGCACGCTGGCAGGTGCGCGGTGGCTTGCGGCTGATGTTCGCCGCGGGCCTTTTCGCCGGCGCGGCCGTGCTCGTCAAGCAGTCGGGCTACGACGGCGGCCTCGCAGTCGGGCTCTGGCTCCTGCTGGCGGCCTGGCGAGGCTGGCGGCCCGCCGCCGAGGCGCTGCGCGCGCTCGGCGCGCTTGCACTCGGCGTCGCGCTGATCGTCGGAGTGGCAGCGCTGCATGGCGCGCTGACGGGGTTCCACGACTGGTGGTTCGCCGTCGCCGACTATCGCCTCTCGGTCGAGAGCCTCGCAACCGGCTCCGTGTCCGAGCGGTTCTCCCTGTTCACCGACTCCTTGCGCACGGCCGGCCCGGTCGTCGGAGCGCTTGTCGCCTTCGCCTTGCCGGGCATCTGGCTGTCGCTGCGGCGCCCAGAGACGGCGCTGCTCTCGATCTGGCTGGCGCTCTCGCTGACCGGCTTCGCGCTCGGCGGGCTGTTCCATGGCCACTACTACGTCGGCCCGCTGACGCCGCTCTGCGCGCTCGCGGCCCTCGCGGTGGGGGCACTCCCTCCCCGCGTCGCGCTCGCGGCCGGCCTGGCGATCCTGGTGCTGCCCGTCTACAAGGCCTGGCCGGCGTACACGGCCGACGGCACCCGCGAGCGCTCGCTGGCCTCGAGCTCGGACTCACGCATCGTCACTGACGGCGCCGTCGGCCGCTACCTCAACGCCCATACCACCCCCAATGACCGCATCTATGCGCTCTACGCCGATGCCAGCCTCTACCTGGCCTCCGGCCGTCGCGCGCCCTACCCGTATCTCTGGTTCCTCGGCATCCAGCACATCCCCGGCGCGCTCCAGCGCCTGCGAGACACGCTCGCCGGCCCCGCTGCCCCGCGCTACATCGCCGTCTACCAGCAGCCGCGCACGATCGACAAGCGCGGCGATATCGGCCGCATCCTCACGCGCCGCTATCGCCACGTGACGACCATCGAGGGTGTCCCGATCTGGCGCCTGCGCGTGCCCGAGCGGGCCTACTAGAGCGTCTCAGCCCTTCTTGATCCCGTGCACGGGACGGCCGTGCGCATGCCAGGCGAACAGCGTCATCGTCGGCAGATCGTCCTCGTAGGGCACGATGCGCGGGTTCCGGCCGACCTCCTTGCAGCGCTGCGCGATCGCGATGAGATCGTCGGCCGTCGGCGTCACGATCACGAAGTGCGCCCCCGTGACGTAATCGAACTCCTGACCGCATGCCGGGCACGGCCAGGGGTCCGTACGGATCGCGAACCAGTCGCCGTCGTCGGTATCCTCGCCGGCGTGCTCGGCGATCTCATCGTCGTCCCAGATGATCTGTTCGGCGGGGAGCAGAACGGAGCCGTCATCCACAGCTATGAGGATACCGTCGCCTGCCGGTTGCCGTGGGTGCCGCCGATGATCTAGACTCTGGTGCACGGAGCCTCGGGGGACGGTTTCCCGAGCCGCGCCCGCGCGACGTGGTTGTCGCGCGTCATCCCGCGGACGCCTTCGAAGGAGCGCGCTGTTGCGCGAACTGTCGGTTTCCGCCGCGTCGGAGCCAGTAGAAGAACTCGATCTCGTGGACGCCGCCGCACAGGTCTCGGCCTGGTGCGGCGAGCCGTTGCTGTACGAGGGGGACGACCCGGCCATGACCCTGGCCCCGGGCACCGCTCGCCGTCGTGCGCTCGACGCCGCGCTCGACGAGATCGCAGCGGGCCTCGACGCCCCGAGCCCGGGCTGGCGCTTCCGCTTCTCGCTCATGCTCGGCCTCGAGCGAGTGCTGGCCGCCGATGAGCCTGCGCTCCTGAACGGCCTCACGCTGCGGCCCCATCAGGTCGACGCGCTGGCCGGGATGCTCGCCGCGCTGACGGCCGGCGAGGAGCGCGAAGCCGACCCGGACGAGGGCGACGCCGAGGCCGACGACGACGAGCTGATCGGCTCCGAGCCGGCCGACGACGAGCTCGAAGCCGGCGAGGCCGATGAGGACGACGACCTCGAGGACGAGGACGGAGAAGAGGACGAGGAAGAGGACGAAGGCGAGGGAGACGAGGAGGCGGACGCGGGCGATCCGGCACCTGAGGCCGAGGCTGAGGCCGAGACCGAGGAGGAAGCGGAGGCCGCCGCGGAGCCCGAGATTCCGGATCCGGGCGCGGTGCGCCGCTACCGCTTCAAGCACCCCACCGCGTCGGGCAAGACGGTCGCCGCCGCGGGGTTCGTGGATGCATGCCGCACCGTCGGGGTGCTCATCCTCACCCACCGCCGCCTGCTGGTCGACCAGTTCATGCGCGATCTCAAGGAGCAGGGCTACGGCCCGCGCCTGATCGGCGCGATCGAGAAGGGAAAGCGGCTCCCCCGCCAGCCCGCGGTCACGGTCGAGACGTACGCATGGTTCATCAAGCATGCGGCCGACATCCACCCGGACGCCTACGGCGTGGTCATCTGCGACGAGGCCCACACGGCGCTCGGCGAGCGCACCGCGGAGACAATCCGGCGCTTCAGCCGCCCGATCTACATCGGCATGACGGCCACCGATCAGCTGCTGCAGAAGCACGTCGGCGACGTGTTCCCGGCGGAGGTCGCGGACTTCCCGCTGGCCGATGCCGTGCGCCGCGGCGTCGTCGCGCCGCTGCGCGCGCTGCGCGTCAAGCCGGGGGCCAGCCTGCGCAACGTCCCCGTCGTCGGCGGCGACTACGACCAGCGCGCGCTGGCTGAGGCGCTCGACCACGAAGCACTCAACATGGCAGCCGCGATGCTCTACCGCGACCGCTTCGATCACCGAGCGGGCATCGTCTACGCGGCCGGTGTCGACCACGCCGAGCGGGTGGCGGCGGCGATGAAGGCGATCGGCATGAAGGCCGCGGCAGTGTCAGGCCGCACGCCGCCCCGGCAGCTGGCCGAGACGCTGGCCGCCTACGAGCGCGGCGAGATCAACGTGCTGGTCAACGCGATGCTGCTGGCGGAGGGCTGGAACGCCCCCCGTGCCACCGTCTGCATGCACCTGGCGCCGACCGCCAGCCGCCGCGTCTACCAGCAGCGGGTGGGCCGGATCATGCGCCTGCACCGGCGCAAGGAGTCGGGCATCGTGGTCGATTTCGCCGAGCCCGGCGCGCCCCATAC
>JALYLC010000060.1 GCA_030774435.1 Actinomycetota bacterium | reverse complement strand
GGCCCGGCGCCGCCGGCGGCGCCGGAACGAGTGGCTCATCGCGGCGGCCTTTCTCGCACCTTCGCTGCTGCTTCTGGCGATCTTCGTCGTATGGCCCGCCGTGTGGGCCGTCCGCATCAGCTTCACCAACTACACCCTCACCGGTGCCGACGCCCTTAACCACCACTGGGTCGGGCTCGACAACTATCGCAACTTGCTCTCCGACAGCGAGTTCACGGCCTCGCTTCTGCGCACCGGCTGGTTCGTACTTGCATCCGCGATCGTGGGCCAGTTCGTCCTCGGCCTCGGCGTGGCACTCGCACTCGCACGCCGCGACATTCGGCTCCGTGGAGCGTTCGGAGCGGCCATCGTGTTACCGCTCGCGGTGCCTGAAACCGTCGCCGCGCTGAGCTGGGTCAGCATGCTGGCGCCCGACCGCCTCGGCACCCTCAACCGCATGCTCGACGTGGCCGACCTCGGCCCGGTTCGGTGGATCGTGGCGCACGCCTTGCTCTCGATCATCATCGTCAACATCTGGCGAGGCATCGCGTTCGCCGCCGTGCTCTTCGGTGGGGCGCTGGAGGCCGTGCCGGAGCCCGTCATGGAGGCGGCTCGCGTGGACGGCGCCGGACCGTTTCGCACCTTCTGGCTAATCACGCTGCCGCTCATCCGTCATGCCGTGGTGCTCTACATGCTGATGACGACAATTGGCACGGTCACCCTCTTTGGGCTCGTATTCTTCCTCACACAGGGCGGGCCTGGCAGTGATACCACACTCGCCTCGATTTACATCTACCTGACGTCCTTCAAGTTCTTCGAGTTCGGCGTCGGCGCAGCCGCATCGACGCTGCTACTTGCCTTCGTGTTCCCCCTCGGAGTCCTCTATGTCCGCCTCCTCCGCGCCCAGGTCTGAGCACCGGCGCGCGGGCCGGGGGGGCGTTGGGCGGCTTTACGCCTACACGTTCCTCGTCGCCACGTCGGCGTTCTGCCTGATCCCATTCGCCTGGCCACTCCTGGCCTCGATCGATAGTCACGCGACGATCTACCTCCAGATCCCGAAGCTGAGCCTGGAAAATATCCGGCACGTCGTCGGCGACCAGGAGTACCGCAGGCTCGCCCTGAACAGCCTGATCATCGCGGGCGGCGCCACGCTACTCGTACTCGTCGCCAGCACCCTCGGCGGGTACGCGCTGTCGCGCTTTCAGTTTCCAGGCCGTCGCACGTTCATGCTCGCGGTGCTCTTCACCCGCATGATCCCGGCAGTTGCGACCATCGTCCCTCTCTATATCATCGAGGACAACCTGCACCTGATCAATACCTACCAGGGCGTGATCCTCGCCATCGCGGCACAGCAGTTGCCTCTCGCCCTGTGGATCATGAAGGGCTTCTTCGACACCGTCCCCGTGTACCTGGAAGAGGCCAGCTGGATCGACGGCATGAGCCGCTTCGGATCCAGTCTGCGCATCGTGCTGCCGCTCGCCGCTCCGGGCGTCGGCGCGGCGGCACTGTTCACCTTCATCGAAGCCTGGGGTGACTTCCTCACGCCCTTGATCCTGCTCTCGGGTGATCCGAGCAAGGCCCCGATCTCCATCGGTCTCTTCCGTGCCTTCATCGGCTTCAACCTCGTGGACTGGGGACTGCTCGCCGTGCTCTCACTGCTCTACATGGTGCCGGCCGTTTGCCTCTACTTCCTGGTGCGCCGATACCTCCTGCGCGCCACGATGACCGGGGCGATGGCAGGCGTATGACGGACATCCCTCTGCGCGTCGGCCTGATCGGTTGCGGTAATGTCGCGCTCAGCGACCACGTGCCGTTCTACCTGTCGCGGCCTGACCTCTATCGCGTCGTCGCGATCGCAGATCCGATCCACGAGCGCCGCGCCCTGGCACGCGCACAGATCGGTCTCGAGCCAGTCGATGCATATGAGGCAGCGCTTGGCCTGCTCGCCCGCGACGACATCGATGTGGTTGACGTTTGCACGCCCCAGCACCTCCGCCGCCCGCTCATTCTCGAGGCGCTCGAGCGACGCCGCCATGTCATTTCCGAGAAGCCTCTCGCGACAACGCCTGCGGACGCCACGATCCTCGTCGCGGCCGCCAAGCGCAACGGCGTACACATCGCGCTCATGCACAACTACCTCTTCATGCCCGAGGTCGCCTCGGCACTCGAAGTCGTACGCGCCGGCGAGATCGGTGACGTCGAAGTGGCGATCATCAACTTCCTAGGCGTGCTCGATCTGCCGGGGAACTCCGCCTGGGCACCTCGCTGGCGCCACGACTTGGCTGCTGCCGGCGGCGGCGTGCTGGTCGACATGCTGCACGCGGTCTACGTCGCCGAGGCATTCCTGGGTCGTCCGATCGAACGCGTGTCAGGCTGGGTCTACGCGCGAAGCGATGCGGCCCCGGTCGAGGACATCGCGCTCTGCCGCTTCGAGACTGACGTCAATGCGGCGCTCGTCAACGTGGGCTGGGGCGTCGGCCCTGGCGGGATTGAGGTGTCGGGGTCGCGGGGGCGCGTCGCGGTGCGCTACCGGGATGGCGGTACCGGTCCCTTCGATCCGCTCGAGCAGGTCACGGTCACCGCAGATGGCGAGACGCGCACGCTCGCTGTGGCGGAGTACGACGACGGTGTCGCGGCCGTGTTGCTCGACCTGGCGACAGCCATCGTCGCCGACCGCCCGCCGCTGGCTTCCGGAGCCGACGGGCTGCGCACGCTCGAGGCCACACTCGCCGTCTACGCCTCTGCCTACCTCGGCGTCACCGTGACCCTCCCGCTCGACGCCGCGGATCCGCTGTTCACGGCAGGCGTGCTTGGGCTCCCCGATCTGCAGGCGGCCGCATGGAGCCCTGTCCGCTCCCGGCGCCTCTTCTCGCCTGTCGCCGGCGGGCCGCCGCCGAACCTGTGAACCTCGCGCTGTACACCGATTCACTCGAGCGCCGTCCGCTCGACGAAGCCCTCGAACTGGCTCGTCACGCCGGCATCTCCAGCGTCGAGCTCGGTGGCGGTGGCCCATCGCCGCACACGCGCCACCTCGACGTGACGGGCCTGCTCGCGAGCGCCGCCCAGCGGGCGGCCTTGCAGGCGCAACTCGCCGCGCACTCGCTCGACCTTTGCGCCCTCAACTGCTCTCTCTGGCCTCTGCACCCTGTGCACGGGGAGGCCGACGAGCGGACCATCCGCGACACATTCAGGCTGGCGGGTGAGCTGGGCGTCGAGACCGTGGTGAGCATGTCGGGCTGCCCAGGCGACGGTCCGGGGGCGACGACCGTGAACTGGGTCACCTACCCGTGGCCTGCCGACGCCACCGCGCTGCTCGCGCAGCAGTGGAAGCAGGTGGTCGCGCTCTGGATCGACCTGGCCGAGGAAGCGGTGCGCTGGGGCGTTCGCAAGATTGCGCTCGAGCTGCACCCACTTCACCTTGTCTACAGCGTGCCGTCGCTGCTGCGGCTGCGCTCGGAGGTCGGTCCGATCATCGGCGTGAACCTCGATCCAAGCCATCTATTCTGGCAGGGCATGGACCCGATCGCCGTGGCTCGCGAGCTCGGCGCCGCGGTTCATCACGTCCATCTCAAGGACACCGTCGCGTATCCCGCGCAGCGCGCACTCGCGGGCGTGCTCGACACGCGGCCGTTCGAGGACTGGGAGCGGCGCTCGTGGACGTTCTGCACCGTCGGACGCGGGCACGGCGCGAGCTTCTGGGCGCGATTCCTGCACGCCCTTGTAGAGGCCGGATACGACGGCCCGCTGGCGATCGAGAACGAAGACCCGCAGCAGGGCGACATCGAGGGCGTGCGCGAAGCGGCAGCGTTCATTCAGCCGCTCATTCCGTCTCCTCGGACGCCCGAGAGCGATCGCTTTGCGCACTCCCGCGCGCAGCACGCGAGGGCACGCGAGAGCCTCGCCGGTGGCGTGGCGACAAACTTCCGCGCCGCACAACTGCCGGTGCCGATTTCGTTCGTCGAGGGACGCGGCGCCTGCCTGTACGACATCGACTGCAACCGCTACATCGACTACGCGCTTTCGTTTGGCCCCATGCTGCTCGGACACTCGCCCGCGGCCGTGGTCGAGGCGGTGGAACAGCAACTTCACGCCGGCATCGGCTACGGCGCCTCTCATCGCCTGGAGGCCGAGCTCGCCGAGGCAATCTGCCGCACAGTCCCCTGCGCCGAGCGCGTCGTCATCGCCAGCACGGGCAGCGAAGCTGTCCATGTGGCGCTGCGCATCGCCCGCTCCTCGACCGGCCGTTCGCGCGTGCTCAAATTCGCCGGCCACTATCACGGCTGGCTCGATCCCATTCACATCGGCACGTTCGGGCACGGCCCGTCCGAGCCAGTTACGGGCGGACAGGACCCGCGGGCGCTCGCGAACACCCTCGTCTGTCCTTGGAATGACCTGGCGGCGCTCGACACCGCTCTGACCGACGACGTCGCGGCAGTGATCATGGAACCGCTCAACGTCAACGGCGGCTGCATCGCGCCGGCGCCCGGTTACCTCGAGGGCGTCCGTGAACTGACGAGGCGGCGCGGGGCCCTGCTCATCTTCGACGAGGTGATCACCGGCTACCGGCTTGCGCTCGGCGGGGCGCAGGAACGCTTTGGCGTGATCCCTGACCTTGCCGTCCTCGGCAAGGCACTTGGCGGTGGCTTCCCCATCAGCGCAGTCTGCGGACGCAGCGACGTCTTCGACGAGGTCGCCTCGGGCAGGGTCGCGCACGTCGGCACGTTCAACGCCAATCCCATCTGCGCGGCGGCTGCGGTGGCAACAATCGGAGAGCTCGAGCGTGGCGCACGGGAGATCTACCCGCGCCTCCACAAGGCCTCTGAGACTCTCGCGAGCATCCTCGAGCAGGAAGGCGCCGACGCGGCGCTGCCTATCGTGGTCAATCGCGACGTCGGGGTGGCGCATGGCTTCTTGGCGCCTTCCCCAGTGGTCTCCCTTGCCCAGGCCGAGGGCGCAGACCGCGAGGGCTATCGCGCGTTGGCAGCCGCGCTCCTGAACCACGGCGTGCACGTCATCCCACGCGGCCTGCTGTACGTCTCGACGGAGCATCGCGACGCGCACCTCGAGGAAACGCGAACCGCCGTGCGAGCCGCCGTGCGGGAGGTTGCGCGCGAGCCCTCGCCGATATAGCGGTTCTGATCCGGCATCGGGAGACGGTCCCAAGCGCAGGTCACCGATGACGACGCTGCGTGGTGCCCGGATTGCGACTACTTCTCGACCGTCCTCACGGTTCGGACGGCTCGCGGCGCGTCGGATGGCGGCGCTGAGGTATGGAATCTCGCCGCGCCGTCGGGGCTGCGTCTGGTCCGCAGGTAGGCGACACGCCCACTCCGGAAGCTGGTGCGCGTTTGGAGCTCATGCGGCCTTCGCCTCGCGCGCAGTTGCGGCGTCCGCCAGTTGGCGAATGTGCCGCTGCAGTTCGGCGCGCTGGGCGTCGACTACATATTGCGCGAGCTTGAGGCGGAGTTCGTCGAGCGTTGGCGGCTCGACGCGGGTCGCGGAAGCGAGGGGGCGTGGGGTGCTCATTGCGATGCTCCTCGTCACGTTGGTCCCAACGTCATCGGCATTGTCGCGCCAGGCTGAAGCCCGAGCTCCGTGTCGGTGATCTATGAGCCGGCGCCTCGCCGCTGCGCTGTGACGCTTGAGCCTCGAGCAGGCGGCACGGCGAATGGAATCCTGAGGCTGCGCGGCTAGCTTTGCGCGACACGATTCGCGAATTATGTCCAGCCAGCGCGAGCGTTCGATCGCGCGGGCGTGCTTGTGAGCAGTGTCGGCTTGGGCCATCGATCTCGCTTGCGGCGCTGGCCCGGGAGGCGATCAGGCTCACGGCCGCCGCGCGCGGGCTAGGGGGACTATTCCCCTTCATGGCTCGCGAGATTGTGTAGCCGGTGTCCGAGTGGTAGGCTCGCGGCGCAGCCCTAAGCACCCGGTTGCATTGCTGCCGATCAGTAGGTCGGTGTCTCGTGAAGTCGGCTCCCAACCGCCGCGCCGGCGACGAACGGATCGTCGAGGTGCCATCGTGGTCGAATCTCAGACCGCGTGCGAGGCTCAGCCCGGTTCATGCCACCAGGATGGGCATGAAGGGCGGGCCCGGAGGGTCGGCGCCGTCATCGGCTCGGTCGTCGTCAGCCCCCAGGATGCTGACGGCGCGTGGCTGATCGCGCTGGAGGGAGAGCATGACCTGTCTACGGCAGGCCTGCTCGAGCAGGCCACGATCGGCCTCTGGCAGCGCTGCACGCTGGCCGTGGTCGATGTGAGCGGCGCGGCCTTCATCGACACGACCGTGATCAACTGGCTGATGAGCGCGAAACTCATGCTGGAAGCATCCCGTGGCGGGACTCTCGGCATCGTCGAGGGCCCACCGGCCTCGTTCGCTGCGCGACTGTTCCGGCTGCTCAGCCTGCGCGATGTGCTGGCATGCTATGCGACGCGACAGGACGCCTTCGCGCAAATGCGCGCACCGGCAGCGCTGGGGCTCTGGGCTGAGCCGTGATCAATGCGATCAAACCGGAGTGCGGCCGGACCTGGCTGCGTGCGAAGGCCTGACTGGAAGATGATGCCGCTCGCACGGCGCACCTACGCCTTGACGTATGACGAACTCGAGGCGCTGCGCAGAGTGCAGGAGGGATCGCCCGCGCAGGGGCCGGATGATCCCGTGTGGAGTTACCTGCTGTCACTCGGGCTCGTCTGGCTCGACGCCGATGTGCGACCGGCCGCGATCTGCCTTACGTCTGCCGGCCGCGGCTACGCGACGGACTAACGCGGCGGAGCGGGTCGTGGTCAGGGGCGTCGCATTGGTCGCAAGTAGCGAGTCTGTGACGCCCGCGTCGGTGCTGCGATTAACGGCGCACCGACTCGCGGCACATGACGGAGTAATCGTGGGCCAGCCGCAACTGTCCGCAGACTCGGTTCTCGCCTGCAGCACTTTCGTGCTGAGCAGCAAGATTGAGTGTGCGGATCCTGGGCAGAGGGGGCCCGGCTAGGCCGGGCCCTCTCTGGTATCTGGTGCGGTGGGAGTTAGGCGACGAGGGCGTGCTCGATGCTGTGAGCGACGACCTTGCCGCTCGTGATCTTGGGCTCGTTGGGCATCATCGTGTCGAGCTTCTCGTCTCGGATCCACCTGGTGACGAGCTTGGTCGACTCTTCGCCCTGCTCGAAGCCGAGGCGCTCGGAGAGGTCGCGGTGGTGCGACCGTGGGCGCTGAGCAGACCCGGCCGTCGATGCTTGTGAGGCGGCCCGCAACGCAGCGGGGATATGTGCGAACCGCTCCGGTCCCGCTCGATCACGAGGCCCGGCACCCGCGCCGGGCCTCGATGCGTCTCCATGAGGTTGAGGCGCAGCGCGGGCGAGATCTGGTTGCCCCCTGTCTGGCCCGCGGCTTGCTGCGACTCTAGCAGTTTGTTGCGTTAATCACAAGCGCGGGTTCGGTAGCGTACACTCCCCTCTATGGCTGTCGAGCACGAGATCAGGGTTCGAGATCTGAGATTGAGGTACGGCGCGCCGGAGGTGTTCGCCGCGCAATGTGCCTGCGGATGGCTCGGAGAGGAGCGGCAAGGACACAGCGGGGAGCGCAACGCGCATTGGGATGGCCGGCACCACGTCGACCACGAGCACGCCAAGCCGCGCCGGCGCACTCGCGCGTAGCACTCGCGCTGGCACGCGTACGCTTACTGCTTCCGCTGGCGTGTGCCTTTGGGGCCTGCATCTTGCGGCGCTCCCCGGATGCTCTCTAGACTGGCGTGCGGCTCGCCTCGCCCAGGAGCGCGGTATGGACGCCGGCCATTCGATCGAGATCAAGGATCCTCGCGCGCGTGTCCCGCCGATCCTCCCCGCGTATTGCCGTTGCGGCTGGACAGGGCCAGCGCGAATGGGCCGGAACGCCCCAGCGCTCGCTCGTCAAGACGGGAACGAACGTCTCGAACGCTATCCATGCGTCGCGGAGCGCGGCTCTGGCAAGCCATCCGGCGAGCGCTTCGGCGAGGCGCGCCTCGCCGAGGCCTTCGTCCAATCACAGGCGAAGGGGCGGGACCTGTTGACGGAGATCCTGCTCGCCGCCAGGCGCGAGCACGGCGGCCCACTTCCCGACGATGCCGCGCTGCTGCTCCTCGAACATGACTCCGAAGCGAACCCCACCGACAGGCCAGCGCCCGCCGGCGCGCACGTGACCACCTGACAGGCTGCTCGCTTCCTCGGCGCGCTCGGCATCGTCAATCCGCACGGCAACCGAGGCGAGCTGCACGGGCGGTGTGCCATCGTCGCTCGTGCCGGTGACGCCGCCGGCCTCGCGTCATCATCTGGCGCCGCCGCAGACGGGCGCGCCGTGAGATCACCCTTTTGGCGGCGAGTTGCACGATCATGCTCGCGGTCGAGAGCGCCGATGCTCGAGGTATGAGGTCCAGAGCTACGAGCGCTGTGAGGGCATCCTCGGTGTGGGTGATCGTCGCTGCGGTCGTGTTGGCTATCGCTTTGATCGTGGCTGCCACGACGTTGCAGCATCACGCGAGCGCGAGCCGTGACGCTCAGGTGGAGCTGGGACAGGTGCAGCGGGAGTTCGATGCCCTTCAGAGCGTGCCCTATGACGTGATCGGGTCGGCGGGGCCCGCTGCCGACGCGCGCGTGTTGAAGCGCCTGGAAGCCGGCGAGTCCCGCATCGATACGCAGCTCGCCGGCCTTCGGGCCGGTGCGCTGACGTCCCATCTCGATAAGTCCGTTGCTCCCTACAAGGCCAATCTCCGGGTGTTGGAACACATCAGGCGTCTCCTGGTTGGGGGGCGGCAGGCCAGAGCCGACACGCTGGGGCCGGCTGCCGGGCGTCTTCAGGGGATCGTCAACCGTGAGCTCGATCTTGCCGCAGCTGACTACCGCGCCCGCGCAACCAGCTCACAGAGCCTGGCGACCGAGGGCTCCGCAGCCATGATCATCCTCCTCGTCGGGCTGTTCTGCGTCCTCTACTTGCGCGAACGCAAATCTCATGCGACCGCGGAGCGACTGACCCGCGAGCACGCGCAGTTGTCGCTGCAAGACTCGCAACTGCTCGTCGTCCAGCGCCTGGCAGTCGCGGCCGAGTACCGCGACGACGACACCGGGCAGCACACCCGGCGCGTGGGCCGCCTGTCCGAGTTGATCGGTGCCGCCCTTGACGTGCCCGAGGAGCAACTTCTCCTTCTCCGTCAAGCTGCGCCCCTGCACGACGTCGGCAAGATCGGCATCCCCGATAGCATTCTGCTCAAGCGCGGGCGGCTGACGCGGAACGAGTTCGAGCGGATGAAGGCCCATACGAGTGTCGGCGCGGCCATGCTTGCCGGACGCAACTTCCCGCTGCTGGCGATGGCCGAGGAGATCGCCCTGGGTCATCACGAGCGCTGGGACGGCACCGGCTACCCACGCGGGATCGCCGGCGAGGCGATCCCGCTCGTCGCGCGCATCGTCGCCGTCGCCGACGTGTTCGATGCCCTCACGCATGCCCGCCCCTACAAGGAGGCGTGGACCGTGACCGACGCCATCACGGAGATTGCGCGACAGCGCGGCAAGCAGTTCGACGGCGCGGTCGTGGACGCATTTCTGCGAGTACTCCCGCAGGTGCTGGCCGGCTTCGACGGGGAACCGAATGAGGGCGTGACAATTCCGCAGCTCGGGACGCTTCGAGCAGCCTGAGTAATCGATCGTGCCGGATTCGGCGCAGCGCCCGCGCGCCGGCCGGCTCGCCGATGCGCTGCGACCGTGCCGACTTGCGCCAGGCCCAGCCGCTGCAGGTCTTGTAGCGTCAACTCGTGAGCCGAACCTCGCTAGCAGCTGCGATTGACGAGGTCGCCGCGCGCGACCCCGTCCTCCGCAGCCTCGTCGCGCAGGTCGGACCGATCAAGTATCGGCCGCGCGACCCCGACGGGCATTTCGGTGCGCTCGTCCGCTCGATCGTCTTCCAGCAACTCGCCGGGCGTGCGGCGCGCGCGATCCACGGGCGCGTCCGCGCCACGGTTGACGGCGATCTGACGCCCGCCGGTCTGGCGGCCGTGCCCGACGAAGCCCTCCGCGCCGCCGGCCTGTCCGCCAACAAGCTCGCGTCGCTGCGTGACCTCTCGGCCAAGATCCTCGACGGAACCCTCGATCTCGTCAGGTCGTCGAGGATGAGTGACGAAGAGATCGTCGAGCGCCTTGTCACCGTACGCGGCATCGGTCGCTGGACCTCCGAGATGTTCCTGATGTTCGAGCTCCGCCGGCTCGACGTCTGGCCCGTCGACGACCTTGGCGTCCGCCAGGGCTACGGTCTCGCCTGGCGACTCGATCGACCGCCAACGGCCAAGGAGCTCGTCCCGCTCGGCGATCGCTTCCGCCCCTACCGGTCGATCGCCGCTCGCTACTGCTGGGAAGCAGTCGCTCTCCACCGCCTCGGAGCCGATCCCAGTCTCAGGTAGCTCAGCCGGCGCCGGTTCCCCGAGCACAGCGTTCACGAGCCATGCATAGTCTGCTGGTGGATGCCGCTGACGTGGTTGGCGAGCTCTCGCGGGTCTTTGCCTCCCGCGACTGGCGCGCCATGCGCGCGCTCTACCATCCCGAGGCGCTCATCCTCACCGTCACCGGTGGCCCAGAGCCGCTCGCGGCGGACGAGGTCGTCGCGGAGCTCGAGCGAGCCTCACAGGATTTCATCTACTTCGTCACCGGGTCGGATCCGGCGGCCCTGGACGAGCGCGCCGCGGTCGTCACCGGCCGCATACGGCGGCGCATGCCGGAAGGGGCTTCGAGGACGCGGCGCACGTCTGGCTGCTGACCGTTCGCGAGGGCCTCATCTACCGCCAGGGCGTCTATCGCACGCGCGAGGAGGCGAGCGCTGCCTATGAGCGCCTCGGGGTCGGCCTCGGAGTGAAAGCGCGCTCGTGACGCCCTCGCGGCTGCGTCAACCCCGCCGGCCGTCGAGCCGGATCGTCCAGGCGTCGATCGAGTCGACCACCAGATGCGTCTCGTGCCACGGGTCGCGCGCGAGCGTGTCCCGGACGGCGTCCTCGGACTCGGCCTCGACGGCCAGCACCACGCGGTGCTCGTCGGCGAGCGGCCCGCCCAGGATCACGAAGCCGGAGTCCACGAGCCCGTCCATGAACGCGGCGTGCGCCGTCCAGTCGTTTTGCTCCTCCAGCGGGCGAGAGGAGTCGTAGCGCGGGCCACGGCGGCGGAGCACGACGAAGAACATCGACACTGGCGCGTTCTAGCGCAGGCCTTCCGCCCCGTCAACGAGCCGTCTACGCTCACCGCGGTGAGCACTGATGCCGACTCCCGCCGCGCGATCCGCGAGCTCGTCGAGTCCTGGGCCGTGTGGCGCGACGCGGGCGATTGGGAGCGGCTGCGCAGCGTGTGGCACGACGACGGGCGCATGATCGCCACGTGGTTCCAGGGCAGCGCCGACGGCTTCATCGAGGCCAACCGGCAGGGCTGGGCGCGTGGCGTTCGCATCCTCCACTTCCTCGGCGGCAGCTCGATCGACGTCGCGGGCGAGCGCGCGGTGAGCCAGACGAAGATGACGATCTCGCAGCGCGCGGAGGTGCACGGCATCGTCTGCGACGTCGTCTGCACCGGCCGCTTCTACGACTTCTTCGAGCGCAGGGACGGTCGCTGGGGGCTCGTCCTGCGCCAGCCGATCTACGAGAAGGATCGTCTCGATCCGGTCGATCCGTCGGTCGCGGTGAGGCTCGACGCGGATCTGCTTGCGCGCTTCCCCGAGGGCTACCGCCACCTCGCCTACCTCCAGACCCAGGTCGGCTACGAGGTGAAGCCCGACATGCCGGGGCTCGAGGGCAGCGAGGTGGACGAGCTCTACGCGCGCGGTGCCGGCTGGCTGCGCGGCTGACTACCGCACGCAGGTCTTCGTGGCGTCCACGGCGACATACCAGGACTGCAGTGCGCTCATCGCGAGCTTCGCGCGGGTCGCGTTCGGCCTGGCGGACCATGCGGCGAGCGCGTTCTGCGTCGGCCCGTACGCGCGCTCGAACCGGAGAAGGTCGCAGCCGTACTGCGAGTCGCGCACGAGGACGCCGGAGGCTGCGGCGCGGACCTGGGTCTGAAAGCTGCGGGCGGCAGCCGCTGGCAGGTAGGTGTGCCGTGGCAGGCCGCGAGGGCTCGCAACGTAGCGGTCGACTTGAGGATTGTGGCCGGCGTCCTCGCTGCCCCGGCACCCGTGTCCGCGCTTGCGGCGGCGGGGATGCTGAGTGCGAAGAGGGCGAGCCCGACGGCGAGTGTGGTGCGGAAGGAAGGCATAGCACCATCAACCCCGGCCATTCGATCCGCGCGTCCCCATCTGGTGCGCGCCTGCCCGGTCCGCACTCATATGGAGGTCTTATGCAGCCGCCCTAGGATCGGCGCGTGGGAGATCCGCTTGCCAGCGAGCGCCGCCGGAAGGCCCTGGCGCGGCGTTCCGGCGCCGTCCTGCTCGCCCTCGTCGTGGCCGGCAACGCAGCCGCGATCGTGTGGCTCTGGGTTCACGGCGGAAACCTGCATCCGCATTCGACAGGCGAGCTGCTCACGGGCATCGGCCGCCTGACCGGCCTGCTCGGTGCCTACCTCGCTCTGATCCAGGTCGTGCTCCTTGCGCGGCTGCCCGTGCTGGAGCGCGTCGTCGGATTCGACCACCTGACCGTATGGCACCGCTGGAACGGTCACGCCTGCATCGATCTCATCGTCGCCCACGTCGTCTTCACGGTCTGGGGCTACGCGCTCGTCGACAAGTATCCGCTCGGCAAGGAGATCTCGACGATGCTCGGCGGCGGCATCTATCCCGGCATGATCACCGCAACGGTCGGCACCGGCATGATGGTCGCCGTCGTTGCGACCTCCATCGTGATCGTGCGCAGACGCCTGCGCTACGAGTGGTGGTACGCCGTCCACCTGCTGGCCTACGCGGGCATTGCGCTCTCCTGGTTCCACGAGATCCCGACCGGGAACGAGCTCGTGCTCGACCGCCTCGCCGCCGACTACTGGCGCGCGCTCTACGTCGCCACGCTCGCCATCGTCGTGATCTGGCGTCTGCTGGTCCCGCTGGCGGGTGCCCTGCGCTATGGCCTGCGCGTCGCCGAGGTGACGGCGGAGGGCCCGGGCGTGGTGTCGCTACGCATCACGGGTCGCAACCTCGACCGCTTGCGCGCCGACGCGGGGCAGTTCTTCCTGTGGCGGTTTTTGGCGCGGCGAGCGTGGGGCACGGCACATCCGTTCTCGCTCTCGGCCGCGCCCGACGGCGGCTCGCTCCGGATCACGGTCAAGGGCCTGGGCGACCACACGGCGCGGATCGCGGAGATCGCGCCCGGTACCCGCGTGCTCGCCGAGGGTCCCTTCGGGGTCTTCACGGACGACCGGCGCCGAGGCGCGAAGGCGCTGCTGATCGCGGGCGGCATCGGGATCACTCCGATCCGCGCGCTGATCGAGACGATGCGGGCAGATCTCATCGTCCTCTACCGCGTCGTCAAGGAGGAGGACGTCATCTTCCGCGGCGAGCTCGATGCCCTCTCCGCGGCGAGCGGCGCCGTCGTGCATTACCTCGTCGGCGATCACGAGGGCAATGGGCAGGACCTGCTGGCTCCCGCGCACCTGCTCGAGCTCGTTCCTGACATCGCGGAGCGGGACGTGTTCCTGTGCGGGCCGCCGGCGATGGCGGCGTACATCCGCAAGAACGTGCGTGAGGCCAAGGTGCCGCGACGCCAGGTCCACGCCGAGCGCTTTGCCCTGACCTAGAGGAGACCACCTGTGCGAAGAACACTGACGATCACCCTGACGGCCCTTGCGCTCGCCCTGCCAAGCGTCGATGCGTGGGCGGCCGGTTCGGCCCAGAAGGCGCCGCTGAAGAAAATCATCGTCGCCAAGAAGTCGTTCACCGGCTCGCTGGGCCAGGCCGACCAGTGGGGCAACGTGCAGGTCACGATCGTCGTCAAGAAGACGACGACGCTCGCCGGGACGAAGAAGACGGTCAAGCGCCACATCGAGTCCATCAAGGTCCCGGTCTATCCAGACCACACCGGACGCTCCGTGTTCATCAGCAACAACTCGCTTCCGACCCTCGTGCAGGAGGCGTTGCAGGCGCAGAGCACGCACATCTACATCGTCTCGGGCGCGACCTATACGAGCTACGCGTTCGCGCAATCCCTGCAGTCGGCCATCACCAGGGAGAAGGCGTGGTAGCGGCCGCGCTCCCGGGATTGCGGCGGGTCGAGCACGTGATGGGCATGCCGATCGTGATCGACCTGCGCGACGAGGGGGCGGGTGACGACATGCTGGACGCTGCCTTCGACGCGTTCCGCGCCGTGGATGCGCGCTTCAGCACCTATCGCGACGACAGCGAGATCATGCGGATCAACCGCGGCGGGCTGGCGCTCGCGGACGCGCACGCGGACATGCGTGAGATCGTCGGGCGCTGCGAGGAGCTGCGCTCCGAGACGCGCGGGTACTTCGACATGCGCGCAACGCCGGATGGGGCAATCGATCCGTCCGGGCTCGTCAAGGGCTGGTCGGTCGACCGGGTCGCCGCGCTGCTCGACGACGCGGGCATGCGCGACTACGCGGTCAGCGCGGGCGGCGATGTGATCGTGCGCGGGCGCGCCCTGCCCGACGACTGCTGGCACGTCGGCATCCAGCACCCCACGATCGGCGACAAGCTCGCCAAGGTGGTCGCAGCGTCCGACCTCGCCATTGCCACCTCGGGCGCGTACGCCAGGGGCGACCACGTGCTCGATCCGCACACGGGGAGGCCGCCCGAGGGTGTCCTCTCCGTCACGATCACCGGTCCCGAGCTCGCGACCGCCGACGCCTATGCCACGGCGGCGTTCGCGATGGGCGCGAGCGGTCCGGCCTGGACGGCGCGCCTGCGCGGCTACGAGGCGATGACGATCCTGGCGGACGGCCGGGTGCTCTCGACGCCGGGCTTCCCCGCGGCCTGAGCTGGGCGCCTCTACTAGGGGCTCCACAGTCGAGACGGCGGCGGTAGGCTGGGAGCAATGGCCACAGCTCGTGCTGCCGGCGGATTTCGTCGCGGGACCTGTCTCCGCCCGGAGGCCTGACCGACGTGCGGGCACTCGTGCTCGAGCACACTGCCCCGGCCTCCGGCGCTCCGCTCTCGCTGCGCGATGTCGAGAGCCCACAGCCCGGCCACGGAGAGTTGCTGCTGCGGGTCTCCGCCTGCGGTGTCTGCCGCACGGATCTCCAGCTCGCCGAGGGCGATCTGCCGGCACGGCGGCTGCCGATCATCCCGGGTCACCAGATCGTCGGGCGCGTCGAAGCCGTTGGCGCCGGCGCGCTCGGCTGGAGCACGGGCGACCGTGCCGGCGTCACCTGGCTGGCCGGGGCCTGCGGGCACTGCGCCCGCTGCCTCGAGGGTCGCGAGAACCTCTGTCAATTCGCGACGTTCACGGGCTGGGATCGCGATGGCGGCTTTGCAGAGCTCGCAACCGCCCGGGCAGATGTCGCGGTCCACCTGCCGGATGCCATCGACGACCTCGCCGCCGCGCCGCTGCTCTGCGGCGGCGTGATCGGCTACCGCTCACTCCAGGTGTGCGGCATCGCTCCCGGCGAGCGCCTCGGTCTCTTCGGCTTCGGTGCCTCGGCCCGCTGTGCGATCCAGGTCGCGGTGCACTGGGAATGCAGCGTCTTCGTCTGCACGCGCTCGGAACCGGAGCGCCTGCGCGCCCTGGAGCTCGGCGCCACCTGGGCCGGCGGCTACGACGAGTCGCCGCCCGAGCCGCTCGATGCGGCGATCACGTTCGCGCCCTCGGGCGACGTCGTCATCGCCGCACTGCGGGCGGTCGACCGCGGTGGCACCGTCGCTGTCAACGCCATCCATCTCGATCGCATGCCGGAGTTCCCGTATGACCTGCTGTGGTGGGAACGCTGCATCCGCAGCGTCGCGAACGTGACCCGGCGCGACGCCCGCGAGTTCATCGAGCTCGCGGCCGCCGTGCCGGTTCGCGCCGACATCGAGGTCCATCCGCTGGACGACGGCAACCTCGCCCTGCAGCACGTGTCGACCGGTGCTGTGCATGGGGCCGCGGTGCTCGTTCCCTCCTGACCGACCCGGTGCCGCGCCCCGCGCGTGGCCGCTCAGACCGTCGCGGCGACGCGCTCGATGTCACGACCCGGAAACCGCATGCACGGCTTGGCGAACGATCGTCACGGGCACCGGCGAGCGGCTCACGAGGGCGTGCGACACGCTGCCGAGGACGGCGCCTGAGAGCGCGCCATGCCCTCGCGATCCGACGACGAGCAGCTCGGCGCCCAGGGACTTCGCCGCCTCGGAGATGGACGCGACGACGTCGCCGTGAGCCGCATGCGGCGTGGCCACCACGCCGGCCTCGCGCGCCCGCAGAGCGGCCGCCTCGGCGATGTGCTCCGGCCCTTCGTGCTCCTCGACCTCGAGGATGGCGGGACCGGCGCCGCCGCGCCCGGCGACGCGCATGGGCCGCACCGACAGAACCTGGAGTGCCGCGCCGGTCTGCCGGGCGAGGTCGATTGCGACATCGAGCGCGTGGTCTGCGGACTCGCTGCCGTCTGTTGCGATCAGGATGGTCTTCACTGGGTCTCCTCTCGCTGCCCCCGGGCGCCTGGCCCGCGGTACCGGCACAGCATCCAGTCCCAGCGGACTGCCGCCATCGGGGACGGCGCGGTGCCCGGCTACGGCTTTCCCGAACGTTCGGTCGGGCTGCGGAGTATCCGCAGGCAGCGCGCGTGCCGACACCGATGGCGGCCCGGCCGCGACCCGTCAGGGTGCTGATGTGGGGCGCGAGGACCCGGATCGTCGCCCCACTACATCTTCTCTACTGAAGGGGAATCTCATGAGGCGCTGGTTGCAATATGGCGGGTTCGCCGCCGGAGTGGTTCTGATCGTGTTCGGCGTCGTCGCGATCGCGATGGGCGCGAACGGACGCTCGACCGTGCGCGACAACCTGCGCCAGGAGCAGATCGTCGGCACGCCCGACATGACGCCCGCTGCCATCAAGGCTGAGGCCAAGGCGGCCGGTTTGAAGAACGTGTCGCTCCCGACCTGCAGCGTGGCGGGCAAGAGCGTCGCGACGGGCGCGGCAGCACGCTGCTTCGCCAGCTACATGCGCATCCACGCGCTCGAGGCCACGGGAGGCCAGACCTACAGCCAGATGGCGCGTTATGCCTCGCCGGACGGCAAGGGCACCAGCGACCCGGCCAAGGCGACCAAGGGCCCGGGCGGTCAGCCGCTCGACAACCCGGCGCGCAACGTGTGGATCAGCGAGACCGCGCTCAGCACGGCGCTCAACGTCAGCTACATGGCTGACCAGCTCGCGCTCTTCGGTGTGGTGGTGGGCATCGCGCTGCTGCTCAGCGGCATCGGGTTCATCGTCCTGGCCGCGTTCGGGATGGTGCGGCTCGCTGCCGCGGTGGTCAAGCCGGCCGCCTCGCCGGCGGCGCCCGC
>JALYLC010000059.1 GCA_030774435.1 Actinomycetota bacterium | reverse complement strand
GAGGTCGCCGAGCCCGAGCCCGAGGTCGCCGAGCCCGAGCCCGAGCCCGAGGTCTCCGAGCCCGAGCCCGAGGTCGCCGAGCCCGAGGCTGTCGAACCGGAGCCCGAGGTCGCCGAGCCCGAGCCCGAGCCTGAGCACTCGCTCGAGCCCGACTCGACGCCATTCTCGCCGCCCGCACCCGACTACGGGTACGTGTCCTACGAGGCCCTGCCCGCGATCAACCCCGAGGCCGACGCGCCCAAGACTCCCGGCGAGGACACCGACGAGGTCGGCCCGCTGCCCGCCTCCAACAGCTGGGAGACGCCCGCCGAGGAGCCGCTCCCACCGCCGACGGAACTGCGACCACTGCCGCCGCCGCCGAGCCGGCCGTTCAGCAGCGAGGGTGCGAGCTTCCGCTCGGCAATCGACGCCGCGCGCGAGCGCGTGCACGGCGCGGCGCGCGAGGCGACGCCCGACGAGGACGACAGCGAGCTCGAAGAGGACCGCTAAGACGTAGGGGCCGCGTCGCACATGCGGCAGCGGGAGGTATAGCCGTCGGGGAGCACCTGCACCTCGAGCCGGCGGCCGCAGCGCGTGCAGAAGCGCGGCGGGTCGAGCGGGCCGCCGCGCTCGCACCTCTCGTGCTCGTCACTGCCGCAGCTCGGGCAGAACGTCACAGCGCTTCGGCGAGCGGGCGCAACGGCATGCGCAGGTCGTCGAGCATGCGCAGGTCGTCCTCGACGCTGCGCCCGAGCGTCGTGAGGTAGTTGCCGACGATCAGGGCGTTGATGCCCGAGACGAGGCCGAGCGCCTGCAACTCGCGCAGCGTGACCTCGCGGCCGCCGGCGTAGCGCAGGGTCGCGCGCGGGAGCACGAGCCGGAACAGCGCGATCGCCTTGAGCGCCTCCAGGGGCTCGACGAGCTCGCGCTGCTCGAGCGGCGTGCCCGGACGCGGGTTGAGGAAGTTGAGCGGCACCTCGTCCGGATCGAGCGATGCGAGGTCGTAGGCCAGCTCGACGCGCTGCTCCCAGGTCTCGCCCATGCCCACGATGCCGCCCGAGCAGAGCTCCATCCCCGCCGCGCGCGCGCGCAAGCACGTCTCGTAGCGGTCGTCGAAGGAGTGACTCGAGCAGATGGCCGGGAAGAACGAGCGGCCGGCCTCGAGGTTGTGGTTGTAGCGATCGATCCCGCCCTCGGCCAGGCGCCGCGCCTGCGCGTCGTCGAGCAGTCCGAGCGAGCACGCGACTTGCATCTTGGTCTCGCGCTTGATCGCGGCCGTGGCCTCGAGCGTCCGTCTGAGCAGGCGCTCGTCCGGCCCGCGCACGGCGACGACGATGCAGAACTCCGTCGCGCCCGCGACCTGCGAGCGGCGCGCGGCCTCGACCATGCCATCGACGTCCAGCCAGGCTGCACGCACCGGCGTCGGGAAGCGCGCCGACTGCGAGCAGAACGAGCAGTCCTCGCTGCAGCCGCCCGTCTTGGCAGACACGATCGACTCCACCGAGACCTCCGGCCCGCAATGGGCCAGCCGAACGCGGTGCGCGAGCGCGCACAGTTCCGGGACGCGATCCGGGGTCAGCGCGGCGATGCGCAGGGCATCTGCGCGGGCGAGCGGCTCGCCGCGGCCGAGCACGTGCTCCTCGATTGCGCGCAGGTCGATCACGCCGGGACCATAGCGGGGACCGGCCAGCCCTCGGGATCGTGGGGAAGCGCGCCGAGCAGCGGTGCGATGCGCCGCAGCTCGGTCAGATTGGTGCGCTCGGCGACGTCGGGATCGGCGCTCGTGCCACAGACGATCACGCCGGCCACCTCGATGCCCCGAGCCCGGGCGACCTCGACCGTGAGCGCCGTGTGGTTGAGCGTGCCAAGGCCCGGCCGGGCGACGATCGCAAGTGGCAGCCCGAGCGCGAGCGCGAGATCCGCGAACGTCTCGCGATCGTTGATCGGGACGAGCAGCCCTCCTGAGCCTTCGACGAGAATGGCGCCCGCCTCCTCGCGCAGCTCGCGCGCGGCGGCCACGATGGGCTCGAGGCTCGGCTCCGGCGCGCCCTCGAGGCGCGCGGCCACCGCCGGGGCGACAGCCGCCTCGTAGCGCAGGGCCGTCCGCACGACGATCCCCGGTACGCGCGCGCCGATCCAGGCCGCGTCGTCGTCGGGCCCCGTCTGCGCCGCCTTGAGCACAGCGACCGATCGGCCGCTCTGGACACAGGCGGCAGCGAGCGCAGCGGTCACGTACGTCTTGCCGACGCCCGTGTCCGTGCCGGTGACGAGCAGGTCGCAGAGCGGTGGCAGCGAGGGAGCCGTCACGCGACGTCGGCATACGCGGCGAGCAGGGCGTCTGCGAGCAGATCCGTCTCCTCGTCGCTGATCGAGAGCGGCGGGCAGACGACGACAGGCTCGCCGAGCGGCCGGATCACCAGACCGTGGCGCCGCGCGGCGCGGCAGACAGCGCCACCGCCGCCGGCCACCGCGAGCAGCAGGCCGTGACCTCGCACCGGATAGGGCGCCGCCTCGAGGCGTGAGCGCAGCCTGGCCGACTGGCGGGCCACGTTGGCGAGCGTGCCGTCCTGCTCGTAGAGCGCGAGCGAGGCGCAGGCCGCGGCGCAGGCGAGCGGGTTTCCGCTGTAGGAGTGGCCGTGGTAGAAGGTGCGCTCGGGCCCTCCCAGGAACGTCTCGTAGAGTTCCTCGCGCACGAGCGTGGCCGAGAGCGGCAGGTAGCCACCGGTCAGGCCCTTGCCCGTGCAGAGGATGTCCGGCGCGACGCCCTCGCGCTCGGACGCCCAGAACGTGCCCGTGCGGCCGAGCCCCACGGCCACCTCGTCGCAGATCAGCAGGCAGCCTGCTGCGTCGCACAGCGCGCGTGCGCGAGCGAGCCAGCCCTCCGGCGCCACCAGGATGCCCGCGGCGGCCTGGATCAGCGGCTCGACGATCACGGCGAAGACCTCGTCGCCCTGGGCCGCGAGCAGCTCGGCGAGACCGTCCGCGGCCGGATCGTCGATCGGGCTCGGCGCGTGCAGCGCCGGCCCGAGCAGCGGCGCGAAGGCGGCGTGGAAGGCGTCGATGCCGCCGGCGGCAACGGCGCCGAGCGTGTCGCCGTGATAACCGTTGCGCAGCCCGACGATGCGGGTGCGCCGCGGCTCGCCGCGCAGCTGCGCGTAGCGCAGCGCGAGCTTGATCGCGACCTCGCAGGCGCTCGAGCCGCTCTCCGAGAGGAACGCGCGCGTGAGGCCGGCGGGCGTCGTCTTGAGCAACGCGTCGGCGAATGCCACCGCGGCGGGGTTCGTGAGGCCGAGGAAGGTCGTGTGCGCGATGCGGTCGAGTTGCTCGCGGACGGCGGCGTCGATCTCCGGCCGGCGGTGGCCGTGCACGTTGACCCACAGCGACGCGTTGCCGTCGAGGTAGCGCCGGCCGCTCTCGTCGACGAGCCACGAGCCCTCCCCCGCGGCGATTACGAGCGGGTCGTCGCGCTCCCACTCGGCCTGCTGCGTGAAGGGGTGCCAGAGCCGCGCGCGATCGAGCTCGGCGACCGAGGAGCGGACGCGGGTCATGGGCGCGATTCTGTCAGACGACAGCTTCCGGGACCTCGTCTAACCCGGAGGCCACCGGCAGCGTCCAAGCGTTGCAGGGCAACGCCGCCCTCACATAGCCGTGCGTTGTCCAGATTTCTTGTCTAGATTTGCGCGCGTCACCAAACCCACGACCTCCCGGGGGTCCCACAGTGAAGAAGATTGTCCTAGCGCTGATCGCGGGCGTGCTCGCCGTCAGCCTGCTGGCCGCGACCGCTGGAGCGAAGCGCACCGCCGCTCCGCCGACGCTGAAGCCCAACACGCTGATCGTCGGTCTCACTCCGCCTGCTCCCGGCTTCCAGGTCGGCACGATCAAGGGCACCACGGTCGTCAACCCGAAGGGCATGGAGATCGACCTCGCGAGGGCGCTCGCGAAGAAGCTCGGACTGAGCAAGATCGAGTGGTACGACCAGTCGTCGTTCCCGAAGTCGTACGCGCCGGGGCCGAAGCCCTACGACCTGTACTTCGGCGAGGAGACGATCACGCCGGAGCGCTCGAAGAACGTCGACTACTCGATCCCCTACATCAACGCGGATCAGGGCGCGATGGTGCGCAAAGGCCTGAGCCCGCTGCCGAAGTCGATCGCCGACCTCAAGAAGCTGACGCTCTGCGCCCAGGCCGGCACGACGGGCGCCGCCTACATCAAGGCCCACATCAAGCCCACCAAGGTGCTGTATCCGAGCACGACGGCGATCATGTTCCAGCAGCTGATCTCGAGGCAGTGCGACGTCTCGATCTACGACATCCCGATCCTGGGCTCGGAGGCCGCCTCCAAGCCCGGCAAGTACGGCCCGATCGTCGGCCGGCTGGTGACGCACGAGCAGTACGGCATCGTGTTCCAGAAGGGCAGCAAGCTGCGCGCCGTCGTGAACCCGGTCCTCAAGGGCCTCATCAAGGACGGGACCGTCGGCAAGCTGACCAAGAAGTGGCTGACCGTCAACTTTGCGGAGCTACCGATCTTCAAGTAGCTTCGCTGCGCGCCGTCGGCTAGATTCGCCGAGACATGCAGCGCATCCTCGATCTCTTCCTCTCACCGCACGCCTTTCGCGACGTGCTGCCGGATATCTGGCTGGGCTTCCAGACGAATATCCACATGATGGTCATCGCGGAGATCCTGGTGCTGATCTTCGCGCTGGGGATCGCAGTGGTACGGGGACTTCCAGGGCGCGCAGCGGCACCACTGCGCGCCCTGGCCATTGTCTACGTCGACTTCTTCCGCGGCACGCCGCTGATCATCGTCGCGCTCGTGATCGGCGTCGGGGTGCCGTCGGCCGACGCAGGCTGGATCTCCGGCCAGAGTGCCGCGACGTACGGCATCGCCGCCATCACGATCATCTACTCGGCCTACGTCGCGGAGGTCTATCGCGCGGGCATCGAGTCGATCCACTCGAGCCAGCGCATGGCGGCACGCTCGCTCGGCCTCAGCTACGGCCAGACGATGCGCTACATCGTGCTGCCGCAGGCCATCCGGCGCGTCATCCCTCCGCTGCTGAACGACTTCATCGGCCTGCAGAAGGACACGGCGATCGTCTACATCATCGGCATCGGCGAGGCCGTGCTCGCGGCGCAGAACTACTCGACGGCGTATACGAACTTCACCGGCTACACGGTCGCCGCGGTGTTCTTCGTGATCCTGACGATCCCGCTCGCCCGCTTCACCGACAGCCTGATCCGCCAGCGGGAGCTGCGAGAGCGAGCGGCGGGATGAACGAGAGCTTCGTCAAGGTCGAGAAGGTCTCCAAGTCCTTCGGCGAGAACCAGGTCTTGACCGATGTCAGCCTCGACGTCGCCGCACACGACGTCGTCTGCCTGATCGGCGCCTCGGGCTCGGGCAAGTCGACGCTGCTGCGCTGCGTCAACCTGCTCGAGAAGGTGGACGCCGGCTCGATCACGGTCGACGGGCAGAACATCACCCACGACAAGCTGGACGTCAACAAGCTGCGGCAGCACATCGGCATCGTCTTCCAGGCCTACAACCTGTTCCCGCACATGACGGTGCTGCAGAACGTCACGCTCTCGCCGCGCAAGACGCTCGGCCGCTCGAAGAAGGAGGCCGAGGACCGCGCCTACGAGCTGCTCGATCGCATCGGGCTGCGCGAGAAGGCGGAGGAGTTCCCCGATCGCCTCTCGGGCGGGCAGCAGCAGCGCGTGGCGATCGTGCGTGCGCTTGCGATGGATCCCAAGCTCATGCTGCTCGACGAGATCACGAGCGCGCTCGATCCCCAGCTCGTGAACGAAGTGCTGCAGCTGGTGCGCGGGCTGAGCGAAGTCGGCATGACGATGATCATCGCCACCCACGAGATGAACTTCGCGCGCGAGGTCGCGAGCAAGATCTGCTTCCTCGACGCCGGCGTGATCCTCGAGGAGGGGCCGCCGAGCCAGCTGTTCGGCGATCCGAAGGAGCCGCGCACGCGCGCGTTCCTGAGCAGCATCCTCGCCGCGGGCCGCATGTGAACGCATTCCTGAAGCGCCTCGCGGCCCGCAAGCGCACGCCGCTGACCGTGTCGTGCATCCTTGCCGCGCCGCTCTACTTCCTGTCGCTGATGCTCGCCTCGATGGCGCTCGATCGTCCGCGCATCGTCGCCTGGGCGCACAACGGGAAGCTCGTCGAGCACTTCCACCCGACGAACACCGGGCTGGAGGCGAAGATCTGGGCGGTCGCACTGGTCCCGTCGGCGCTGCTCATCGCGATCGGAGTCGCGGCCGTCTTCGTCCGCTTCGGCACCTACATCGTGTGCGCCTGCATGTTCGTGATCTCGGCCGCGCTGCCGCACAGGCTCGACACGTGGCAGCGTCATCACATCCTCCGCTACCCGCGCGGCGAGGACCTGATCCGCGACAAGTGGTCGTCGAACCTGCTGGACCGGGGCGAGTGGGAGCACAGCGCGCGCGAGACGATCGTCAGCCTGCAAAAGTGGATGATCGGCCTCGCGATCCTGTTCGCGCTCGGCTTCGCGCTCGCCGACGAGCTGCGGCGCCGCCGCGGCAACCGCGAGCCGCCCGCGCTCAGCCCGGAGGCGATCCCGGGGACGGCGGCGCTGCTCAGCGTCGAGGCGCAGAGCCAGCTGCTGCGCGGGCGCGGCGCGGGCGGCCGTCCGGGCAGCTGACCTCTGTGACGGAGCGCTCGCCCGAGCATCAGGTGCAGAGCCTCTTCCCGGCGAGCCCCGAGCCGCCCTTCCAGGAGGCCGGGGCGCTCGTGCGTGACTGGGACGCCGACTGGGGCTGCGACGACGACGTGAGCCCCCTGCGGACGGTGCTCGTGCGCCGGCCCGGCGACGAGTGGAAGGGCGTGCGAGCCGACTGCTGGGACGAGGAGGCGCGCTCGCTCGTCGACCCGGCGCGCAACTGGTTCTGGGAGTCGCGCGAGCTGCCCCAGGTCGCGCGAATGCAGTCCCAGCACGACGGCCTCGTCGCCAGCCTGCGCGCCGAGGGCGTCGATGTCGTCGACGGCGGGCCGCTGCCGCCCAGGCTGATGAACGCGGTCTACGCGCGCGACCCGATGTGCGTCGTGCGCGGCGGCGCCGTGATCGGCCGCATGGGCCCGCTCATGCGCCGCGGCGAGGAGCGCTATGCGACGCAGGCCGTCGCAGCGCTCGGCATGCCGATCCTGCGGACGATCCATGGCACGGGCATGCTCGAGGGCGGGACGGTCGTGAAGCTGACGCCTCGCGTGTTCGCCTTCGGCGCATCCATGCGCTGCAACCCGGAGGGCGCCCGGCAGCTCGCCGAGGTGCTCGCGCCGCTCGGCGTCGAGCTGATCGTCGTGCCGCTCGTCGGCTGGTCGATCCACCTGGACGGGCACCTCTCGATGATCGACCGCGACAAGGCGCTGTGCGATCCGCACCATCTGCCGTACTGGTTCCTGGAGCGCCTGCGCGAGCTCGGGATCGAGCTGATCGAGGTGCCGCCGGAGGAGGACTGGGCGATCAACGGACTGGCCGTGAGGCCCGGTCGCCTGATCCTGAGCGAGGGCCAGCCCCGTACGGTCGAGCGCCTCGGCCGCCGCGGCGTGGAGGTCGTCGAGATCCCCTACGGCGAGATCCAGCGGGGCGGGGGCGGGATCCACTGCACGACGATGGAGCTGCGGCGCGAGCGCGCGGAATGAGCTCCGGGTCCGTCCTGGCCCGCGATCCGGCCGCCTCGGTCCTGCGCAACCTGCGCGCCTACGCGGTCGTCGAGGACGAGCGCGCGAGAGAGCGCGTGCGGGCGCGTCAGGCCGAGCTCGGAGCGCGGGTCAGCACGGCTGAAAAGTACGCGCTCTATGGCGCGGCCCCGCCGCTGGCGGTTTCTCCGCAGGTGGGCGAGCTGCTCTACCTCTTGACGCGCGCGCGCCGGCCGCTCAACGCCGTCGAGTTCGGTACCTCGCACGGCATCTCGACGATCTACCTCGCCGCCGCGCTGCGCGATGCCGGCGTGGGCTCGCTCATCTCCAGCGAGCTGCTCGCCGAGAAGGCCGAAGCGGCGCGGACGAACCTCGTGGCCGCCGAGCTCGACGACCTCGTCGAGATCCTCGCGGGGGATGCGCTCGAGACGCTGCGCGACGTGCGCCGCCCGGTCGAGCTCGTGTTCCTGGACGGGCGCAACGATCTCTACATGGAGGTGCTCCGGCTGCTCGAGCCGGCGCTCGCGCGGGACGCGCTCGTACTGGCCGATCTGAGTCCCGACGATCCCGATCTCGTGCCGTACCTGAGCTACGTGCGCGCCGAGGGGAGCGGCTACGCCTCCCTCACGGTACCCCTCGGTGCCGGGCTCGAGGTCTCGCTGCGCTCCTAGGGACGTAGATCGAAAACACCTGCATTTCGAGACACTTTCGGCACACGTTCCGGAGCCGCCTGCTGCTATCGTACGAACGTATGTTCGTCAAGCAGGATGGGACTGTCGATCGGGCGCTCGAGCGTCGCCGGGAGGCGCGGCGGCGGGAGTTGCGTGAGATTTGCGAGCGCGAGGCGCGTGACAAGCAGCGCGTCACGGAGATCGTGCGCGAGGCCGAAGACGACGGCGACTGGCAGGCTGCGGGGTGCTCGTCGAGCGCGCAGTGGCTGGCGCAGGTTTGTAGCAGTGACCATCGCAGCGCCGTGCAGATCACGCGTACGAGCAGCGCGTTGCGCAGCCTGCCCGCGCTCGACCACGCGCTGAGTGTGGGCGTACTCACGCTCGACCAGGTTGCGGCTGCCGCGGAGTTCGCGACTGCCGAGACGGACGCGGAGTTGGCGCGTGTGGCGGTCGGCAAGGCACCCAGCGCGATTGCGCTCGCCGCGCGCACGCTCGCCCCGCCGACGGTCACCGACGACGAGGCGTTGTATGAGCGGCGCTCGCTGAGCATGACGTGGACGCCTGGGCGGCGCGAGCTCGTCTTCGGCGGCCGCCTGCCGCTGGAGCAGGGCGTCGTTTTCGAGCAGGCGATCTGGAGCATCGCCAAGGAGCAGCGCGCAGCCGACAAGCAGGCCGGCACCATCCTCGAGTGGCGGCAGTCGGCCGGGGACGCGCTCGTCACGCTGGCCCGGCAGGGCGCCAACGTTGATGGCGGCGTGAGGCGCAGCCCCAGCACGCTGATCGTGCACCTGAGCCGCGACGAGCCGGCACTGCTGGAGGGCGCGGGGCCGCTCAGCCCGGAGACGGCCGATCGGCTCGTCTGCGACGCGCGCCGCCTCACCATCAAAGCCAGCGGGCGCGACCTCGTCCGCTCGCGCGTCGGGCGCTGCGCCTCCTACGCGCAGCAGCGCACGCTGTACAAGCGCTCAGGGCACTGCCAGTACCCCGGCTGCACCGCCGAGCGCGAGCTCGACGCCCACCATATCCGACCCGCCGCGCTTGGCGGCACGACCGAGCTCGACAACCTCATCCTGCTCTGCCCCCGCCACCACAAACTGCTCCACGACCACCACATCCGCACGACCGGCACGGGCGGGCACCCAGCGTTCACCGACGCAGCCGGACGCGCGATCACCACCAACCAACCGCACGCGCCGCCTCGCTGACCGCTCGATGGCGCCTGCGGAGGCGGTCTAGTCGATCCGGCAGCGCGGGTCGTTGCCGAGCAGTTCCTTCTGGGCCGCGTTTGCGGCGTCGTCGGTCTGGGTGTTGTACGGCAGCGGCGGCGCGAAGTGCGTCTCCACGAGCGGCGAGACGCCCGGGCCGATCGCCGTGGCGCGATAGGCGTCGCCCGTGCCCTGCCCGTTCCAGCCGGGCGAGCTGGCTGGGTGGTTGGCGAACGTGTAACAGAAGCCCGCCGCGGGCGGATGGGTCAGGAAGCTGTTGACGCGGCGCCACGTGGGGCCCTTGAGGAAGTCGACGTAGATGTTGCGGCCCTGCTTGTCCGTCGGCACGCCCTGAAGGGTGTGGGTCAATCCGAAGACGGGCTTGTGGTGGAACGTGAAGCTGCCCCAGAGGTGCTGGTGCTTGCCGTGATAGCTGTAGTCGGTGTAGATGTTCAGCTCACCGACGTTGCCCCGCCAGTGGGAGATGTAGAGCTCGGCGGGCGCGCGGTCGCCGCCGTAGTTCTTCCAGAGGCGCGACCACTGCTGGAGCGCCCAGTGCGAGCCGTCGGGCGCGTCGCAGGCAGCGACCATGTACGACAGCTGCGGCCCGGTGTAGGGCTTGCAGCTGTTGCTGAAGCGCTTGTAGTCGGCGATCTTGCTCTTCCAGCCGCCGGAGTAGTCGCGCTTGAAGGTGTTGGCCCAGTCCACCGCGCCCCAGTAGAGGACGTGGCGGCTCACGCCGTGCACCGAGTAGGTGACGAGCGCGACGTTGCGATTGTTCACGCTCAGCGTGGGCGAGGCGACGCTGCGATCCACGATCTGGGCCGCACTCGCGAGTCCCGGAAGAACGAGGGCGAGAAGGCAGGTGGAGAGCGCTGCGAGCAGGCGAGTGCGGACGTCCATGCTCTCGATATCGGCGCTCAGCACATTTCCGATATCACTCGACTGAAGCGTTTTTGTAGTGGTTTCCGGGTAGAAGGGCGGGCCCGCGGGCGGGCAGCCGCTACCCTGCGCGCCGGTGAGCGAGCAGATCATCCTCACGCTGCGCCGGCTGGTGAAGCGCTACCCGCCGGATCGCACCGTCCTCGACGGCATCACGCTGGCATTCCTGCACGGCGCGAAGATCGGCGTGCTCGGCGCGAACGGCTCGGGCAAGAGCTCGCTGCTGCGCATCATGGCGGGCATCGACACCCACGTCGGCGGCGACTTGCTGCTGGCGCCGGGCGCGACCGTCGGGATGCTCGAGCAGGAGCCCCACCTCGAGGAGACGCGCACCGTGTACGAGAACGTCGAGGACGGCATGCGGGGTACGCGCGACCTGCTCGACCGCTTCAACGCGATTTCGGCGCGGCTCGCCGAGCCGCTCGACGCAGACGAGATGGAGAGCACGCTGGCCGAGATGGGCGAGGTGCAGGAGCGCATCGACGCGATCGACGGCTGGAACCTCGAGCGCACGCTGGCGACGGCCATGGACGCGCTCCGCGTGCCGCCGGGCGAGGCCGAGGTCAGCACCCTCTCAGGCGGCGAGCGCCGCCGCGTGGCGCTCTGCAGGCTGCTGCTGCAGGCGCCGGACCTGCTGTTGCTCGACGAGCCAACGAACCACCTCGACGCCGAGTCGGTGGCCTGGCTCGAGCGCTTCCTCGCCGACTACCGCGGCACGGTCGTCGCCGTCACCCATGACCGCTACTTCCTCGACAACGTGGCCGGCTGGATCCTCGAGCTCGACCGCGGCAAGGGCATCCCGTACCAGGGCAACTACTCGGGCTGGCTGGAGCAGAAGCAGGCCCGCCTCGCGCTCGAGGAGAAGGGCGAGTCGGCGCGCCGGCGGGCGCTGGCGCGCGAGATGGAGTGGGCCGGCATGTCGCAGAAGGCGCGCCAGGCCAAGGGCAAGGCGCGCCTGCAGCGCTACGAGTCGCTGCTGGCCGACGAGGCCAACGTCCAGATCGACCGCCTCGAGATCCACATCCCGGCGGGCAATCGCCTGGGCGACGTGGTTGTCGAGGCCTCGGGGCTCAGCAAGGGGTTCGGCGACCGCCTGCTGATCGAGGATCTCGACTTCTCCCTGCCGCCCGGCGGGATCGTCGGCGTCGTCGGGCCGAACGGAGCGGGCAAGACGACGCTGTTCCGCATGATCGCCGGGCAGGAGCAGCCCGACAGCGGGGCGCTACGGCTCGGCGAGAGCGTCGAGCTCGCCTATGTCGACCAGTCGCGCGCCGCCCTGGACGGCGAGAAGTCGGTCTGGGAGGAGATCACCGGCGGCGTCGACCGCATGCGCGTCGGGCCGCGCGAGGTGTCGTCGCGCGCCTATGTCTCCAGCTTCAACTTCCGCGGAGGCGACCAGCAGAAGAAGGTGCGCGACCTCTCGGGCGGCGAGCGCAACCGGCTGCACCTCGCCAAGCTGCTGCGCACGGGAGCGAACCTGCTGCTACTCGACGAGCCCACGAACGACCTGGACGTGGACACGCTTCGGGCGCTCGAGGACGCGCTGGAGCGCTTCGCGGGCTGCGCCGTCGTGATCAGCCATGACCGCTGGTTCCTCGACCGCGTCGCCACGCATCTGCTCGTGTTCGAGGGCGACTCGCACGTGCGCTGGTTCGAGGGCTCGTTCGACGAGTACGAGCGCTGGCGCCGCGAGACGCTCGGGGAGGACGCGGCGGGCCCCAAGCGGCTGCGCTACAAGCCGCTCGTGCGCAACTGACGCGGCTGCACGCATGGGGTCAGACCCCGACCGTGCACGGCCGTGGCAGCCGACCGCAGGGCTAGTCTGCGACACCCATGCTGCGGATCGTCCATACCGCGGATTGCCATCTCGACGCCCCGTGCGCGAGCCTCGACGCCGCGGTGCGGGCGCGGGTCCGCGCCGCCGAGCGAGCGGCGTTCGCGCGCGTCTGCGAACTTGCGATCGAGCGCGGCGCGCACGCCCTCGTGATCGCCGGCGATGTCTTCGAGCGCAGCGACGTCGGGCCGGCCGCGCTGCATCACGCGCTGGCTCAGCTCGCGCGCGTGCGAGAAGCCGGCATCGCGGTGGTCGTGGCCAGCGGCAACCACGATCCGGGTCACGCCCTCGCTCCGCTCGCGCAGGCTGGCTGCACGCTCGCCATGACCCACGAGCCAGTGACGGTCGAGCTTGCCGATGCCGACGGGAAGACGCTCGGACACGTCGTCGCGATCGGCCACGCGGGCGCGGCCGAGGGAGAAAACCTGGCCGCCCTCATGCCGGCCGCTCCCAGCCCGGCCTCGATCGCCGTGCTGCACGCGCAGGTCGACGGAGCCTCCGGCGCGCGTGACCGCTACGCGCCCTGCGCGCCGGAGGATCTCGATCGCGGCTACGCCTACTGGGCGCTCGGCCACGTACACGAGCGCCAGCAGGTGCGCGCACAGCCACCCGTCTGGTACCCGGGCTGCCTCGCGCCGCACGACGTGGGCGAGCCGGGTGCCAAGGGCGCGCTGGTCGTCGAGATCGACGCGGCGGGCCGCGCGGAGACCGAGTTCGTCGCGCTTGCGCCCGTCCGCTTCGAGCGGCTGCGTCTCGACGACGCCGCGGCCTCGGGCCTTGCGGGCCTGGCCGCGGAGGCGATTGTCGCCCTGGAGGCCAGGCAGCCCGGTGCCGCGGGCGAGGAGCTCGTCGTGCGTCTCGAGCTGCGGGGCCGATCGCCGCTCGCCGTCGCCCTGCGGGATCCCGAGGAGCGCAGCAATTCCGCCGAGGAACTCGCGCTGGCCCTGGCCGCACTCAGCGTCGAGTTGCGTTGCGAGCACCTGCGCCCGCCACTCGATCTGGAGCGGCACCGCGGCCAGCCGCATCTGCTCGGCGCCGCGCTCGAGATCGCGGGTCGCGCGGTCTCCGAGGAAGCACTGCTGGACGAGCTCGCTCCGCCGGTGCTCGCGGGCGAGGACTCCGGCGACCCGGCGACGCGCCGCGCGTACCTGGCCGGCCTGCTCGAGGAGATCGACGAGACCCTCGTCGAGGCGCTCCTGGCCGAGGCGGCCCCGTGAGGATCGACCGTCTGCGCGTCGGCGCCTACGGGCCGCTCGCCGAGCTCGAGCTCGATGGCCTCGCCGGGCACGACCTGCTGGTCGTGTACGGCCCGAACGAGGCGGGCAAGTCGAGCCTGCGCTCGTTCGTCGCCTCGATGCTCTACGGATTCTCGCCGGCGGCGAGCGAGGACCATCCGGCAACGCCCACCGACGGCCACGCCTACGGAGAGCTCGAGCTCGACCTGCCCGGCGGGGGGCGCGTGCGCGTCGAGCGCCATCTGCGCGCGCGGCCCACTGCCCGTGCGTGGCGGGCCGACGCGCAGGAGGAGCTCGCCAATCGCCCGCTCGCGGAGGTCGCCTGGCTCGAGCGCGGCACCTACCTCGCGCTGCACGCGTTCGACGCCGACGAGTTGCGCGGCCTGGACGCCGCCACCTGGCGGGAGATCGAGCAGCGGCTGCTGGGCGGGGCCTCGCCCGCGTTCCTGCGGCCGGCGGCCCTCGCCGCCGGAGACCTCTCGGCCGCCGCGGACGCGC
>JALYLC010000058.1 GCA_030774435.1 Actinomycetota bacterium | reverse complement strand
TGCCAGCTTCAATGCGCTCTGGCGTTCGGCTTGCGAGCATCGAGCGAATGCCAGTCCGCGTTCTCATCGTCGACGACAACCGTGGCTTTCTCGAGGCTGCTCGCGTTCTGCTCGAGCGGGAGGGCCTGTCTGTCGTCGGCGTGGCATCCAGCGCGGATGAGGCCATCAGGCAAGATCAGAAACTTCGGCCGGAGGTCGCGCTGGTCGACATCACCCTTGGGGCCGAGAGCGGCTTCGAGCTCGCTCGCCGCTTGCGCGAGAATGACCGCAACGGCAGGTTGACGGTGATCCTCGTCTCGACGCACGCGGAAGCCGACTTCGCCGAGCTCATCGCCGGGAGTCCCGCGAACGGGTTCCTGCCGAAGTCGGAGCTGTCAGCGGAGGCGGTGCGCCGGATTCTCGACCGCCGCCCATGATCCGCGGTTCCCCGGGCGCTACCGCGCTTCGAGAAAGGTGAGCACGGCGAGCACGCGGCGGTGGTCGTCGCCGGTTTCCGCGAGGCGGAGACCTCCGAGGATGTGGTGCACGTGCTTCTCGACCGTTCCCTCGGTCACCCAGAGCTGGCGTGCGATGCCGGCGTTCGAGCGCCCTTCAGCCATCAGCGCCAGTACCTCGCGCTCGCGCGGTGTCAGGTCTTCGAGCGGGTCGTGGACGCGACGGGCTGCGACGAGCTCCTGGACAAGAGCGGGGTCCACGGCCGAGCCGCCCCTCACGACCCGCTCGAGCGTTGCGATGAACTCGTCCACGTCGGTGACGCGGCTCTTCAGCAGGTAGCCTGAGCGCTCACCGCTCGCGAGCAAATCCATCGCGTGCTCCACCTCAACGTGAGCCGAGAGAACGAGGATCGCGGTCTCGGGGAATTCCTCGCGGATCACGCGCGCGGCGTCGAGACCCTCCGTCGAGTGCGTCGGCGGCATGCGGATGTCCACCAGGACGAGATCCGGTCGATGCTCGCGGACGAGCGCGATGAGCTCCGAGGCCTCGCCGCACTGGCCGACGACGTCGAACCCTGACTGCTCGAGCAGACTCGCGAGACCCTCGCGCAGGAGCACATCGTCGTCGGCCAGTGCCACCCGCGTGCGACCCGTGCTCACGCCGACGATGCTATCCGCTCGCGCCCCGCCGCCGGACCCCTCCATTCGGGCAGCGCGTGAGCTTGCCGACGTAGGCCTGAGCCCGCGTGCCAGCCAGCGGGTACCCGCGAATTCCGGCACGCGGGCACATCAGACGGGTGGTGGCGGTGAAGACAGCGGCGCTCGCGCCGGCGATCGTTCTCGTACACACGCAGAAGGGAGCACGCATGCAGAAGACACAGCTCAATATCACGCAACTGGGCGACACCGGCCTGGAGATCAGCCGCGTCGGCTTCGGCGCCTGGGCGATCGGAGGCGGCGGCTGGGAGTTCGGTTGGGGACGGCAGGAGGACGACGATTCGATCGCGGCGATCCAGCGAGCCCTCGAGCTCGGAGTCAACTGGATCGACACCGCGGCCGCGTACGGCTTCGGCCACTCGGAAGAGGTCGTCGGTCGCGCCCTCGACGGGCTCGCGGACGACGAGCGGCCCTACCTGTTCACGAAGGCGTCGCTCGTCGAGGGCCCCGGCCGCACCGTTGTGAACAACCTCTCGCGCGACTCGATCCTGCGAGAGATCGACAGCAGCCTCAAGCGGCTCGGAGTCGACGCAATCGATCTCTACCAGATCCACTGGCCGATCCCCGATCGGGATATCGAGGAAGGCTGGGCGGCATTCGCCGAACTGAAGGAGCAGGGGCTCGTCCGCCACATCGGCGTGTCGAACTTCGACATCGAACGCGTGCGGAGGATCCAGCAGATCGCGCCGGTTGAAACGATCCAGCCGCCGTACTCACTCGTTGCTCCTGGCGTCGAGAAGGAACTCCTGCCCTTTGCCGAGCGCGAGCGGATCGGCGTGATCGTGTATTCGCCGATGGGCTCCGGACTCCTGACGGGTGCGATGACCCGCGAGCGTATCCAGCGACTGCCGAGCGACGACTGGCGCGGGCACGACGAGCAGTTCGAGGAGCCACAGCTCTCGAGGAATCTCGCCCTTGTGGATCGGCTGAAGACGATCGCGAGCCGGCTCGACACGACCCCGGGGGCCGTCGCCGTCGCCTGGACGCTGCGAAACCCGGCCGTCGATGGGGCGATCGCCGGATTCCGGCGCCCCCACCAGGTCGACCCGATCGTCGGGGCGGCGAACCTCGAGCTGAGCGACGACGACGCCGCGGCGCTCGAAGGGAGTGCCTGAGGTGGCCACCATGACCAGCATCGGCTTCGTCGGTCTCGGCCACATGGGCGGCAACATGGCGGCCCGCTTCCTCGCCGCCGGACACCCGGTCTACGGGACGGAGCGAAACCGCGCGCATGCGCAGGGCCTCATGCACGACGACCTGCAGTGGTGCGCGTCGTCGCGCGAGGTGGCCGAGACTGCAGACGTCATTTTCACGTCTCTCCCGGATGAGGGCGTGCTTGACGCGGTTGCCTCGGGCGCAGAGGGGATCCTGGCCGGTTTGGCGGCCGGCAAGATCTGGGTCGACATGAGCACCGTCAGTCCGCGTGCGAGCCGGGAGCTTGCGGCAAGAGTGCACGCGCGCGGAGCCACGATGCTCGACGCGCCGGTCTCGGGAAGTGTCCCCCAGGTCAAGACCGGGACACTTACGATCATGGTGGGAGGCGAGCAGCAGGCGTACGCGCGGGTCGAGCCGACTCTGCGCACGCTCGGCACGCCGACGCGCATCGGTGAGAACGGGCAGGGATTGGTGCTCAAGCTCGCAATCAACGTCAGTCTCGCCGTGCAGATGCTGGCGTTCTCCGAGGGCCTGCTCCTGGCCGAACGCGCGGGAATCGACCGCACGCTCGCCGTCGACGTGATGACGCGCAGCCCGATCGGCTCGCCGATGCTGAAGGCGCGCGCCCCGCTCGTTCTCGACCTGCCGGACGAGGCCTGGTTCGATGTCGGGCTGATGCAAAAGGACGTCGTCCTCGCGCTCGAGGCCGCACGGGAGCTCCGCGTCCCGCTGCCGTCGGCCGCCGTAGCCGACGAGCTGCTCACCGTGGCGCGGGCGCTCGGCTACGAGCGTCGCGACCTGGCGGCCCTGTTCGAGGTCCTGGGTCGGATCGCGGGGGATCCAGTCGCTGCCGAGCGGCACTGACGGGTCGGCTGTCTTCCGTCTCAGGCTCGTCGTTCGTCGCCTTGTCGATGGAGTGCCCACACGAGCGCGACGATTCCGCCGGCGACGACCACCCCCGCGTAGAGGTCGTATCGCTGAACGGCGGTGGCGGTTGCGTGCCCGAGGTAGTAGGCGGTCAGCGCGACCGCGGTCGCCCAGACGATGCCGCCGGCTGCATTCCAGAAGAGGAACCTCCACCAGTTCATCCGCGACAAGCCCGCGATCCACGCCACTGTTGTGCGAAGGACGGAAACGAAGCGGCCGAAGAAGACGGTCTTGCCACCGTGGCGGGTCATCAGCGCCTCGGCGCGCGGGAGTACGCGGCCGCTGTACCTGCGTAGCCAGCGCCAGCGCGCGAGGAGTGCGCGGCCGCCGAGCCGGCCGATGAGCCAGTAGCCGAGATTGTCGCCGACGATTGCTCCTGCAGCTGCGACCGCGATGACCCGGCGTATGTCGTAGTGCCCTTGCGACGCGAGTACACCGAAGGTGATCAGGGCGGCCTCGCCCGGCAGCGGGATTCCGAACGACTCGAGCATGATCACGACCGCGAGGAGTGGCAGGCCGTACTGGGTGAAGAACTGTGTCACGTCGTATCGTCGGCCCGGGACTAGATCTGCCGCCTCGCGAACGAGCCGTGGAGCGAGGCTGCGAACTGGCGCCAGCGCAGCGAGACGAACTTGGCGGTGAGGTGGTTGTCATCGCGGTAGGTGATCTCGCCGGCGAAGACAGCGGGACAGACGGCGGTCGGGCAGACCGCCGGGGTCGGGTTGGCGTAGACGTCACGGGGGACTCCGGCCTTCCGCTCCACGGAATATTCGGCGTCATCGGAGTGACCGTCGGCCGCGCGCGGGAAGTTGCACCGCGACGCGGTGTCCGGGTCCCACGAGATGCACGCGGGAACGTCGAACGGTGCGTGCGGGGTGTCGCGCAGCACGACAACTCGCCCTGTGAGATGCCGGAGCACGGTCACGGACTTCCTCATGCCTGCGCCCCAGAGTCTGCCTGCCTGCGCCGAGGCAGGCTTCTCTCCGTCTGCGGTCAGCACCTGCGGTAGGTAGGTCGATGTCCGGCCGACGATGATCATGGCCGGCCGTGGCATGGTGCGCAGCTTGCGCACGACGGCTGTCTGCCATGCGAGGCACTCGCTGTAGTCGCGGCCGATCGCGGGCAGGAAGATGTGGACGCCGAGCGTGAATGGGCAGCCGCTCTTGGTCCACGAGATCAGGCGGACATGCTCACGCACGGCGAGCTCTGCGAGCGCCGGGAACCATTGTGCAGCGTGGGAGTCGCCGAGGAGTACCACCGTCCGGCGCGCGCCGATGTCGCCAAACGCGCAGGCCGAGGCCGGCGCGGTGGCGCTGTAGCCGACGTGGCAGCCATGCAGCGCGGCGTACGGGGTCGACGCTTGGGCGTCGAGCGGTGTCACGGCCGTGGGCGCGATCACGCTTGCATTGGTGTCGCCGAGCAGCCCGGAGCTCGTCTGGGAGAGCGAGAGCGGGCCTCCGGCGATGCCTACCGCCAGGATTGCGGCTGCCGTTGCCGCACCCGCGAGCAGGAGGACGCGTCGACCGCTCGCAGCGAGCCAGGCGGCGTGGCGCATCGGCACCTCGACCAATGCGTGGGTCGTTGCGGCGAGCGCGAAGGCGAGGGCGACCGCGACGGTCGTGGCGAACCAGCCGATCCGACCATCGGGCGGCGCCCAACGCGAGGTCGCAGCGAAAACGAGGCAGGGCCAGTGCCACAGGTACAAGGCGTACGAGATGCGCCCGACGTAGCGAAGCGGCGGGAGCGTGAGGAGCGCGCCGACTCCGCCGAGCGGGACGGCGAAGCCCGCCGCGATCACGGCGGCGGCACCCAGGACGGGCGCGATCGCCGCGCTGCCAGGGAACTCCGTCGTCGGGCTGTAAGCGAGCGCCGAGGTGATCACCGTCGCGAGCCCGACCACGCCCAGGGAGATCGCCACGATGCGTGGGGCACGCGGCAAGCTGGGGGCGAGCAGCGCGACGCCCGCTCCGATAGCGAACTCCCAGACGCGGGTGGTCGTCGCGAAGTACGCGGTCGCGGGCTGTGCCGGAGTCGCGACCAGCGAATACGCGAGCGAGCACCCGCCGACGACGGCGACCACCGCCCCCCAGCGGATCCGCCTGCCTGCTCCCGCACCGCGCCGGCCGAGTCGAACGGCGACGAGGAGCAGCAGCGGCCAGAAGAGGTAGAACTGCTCCTCGACGCTCAGCGACCAGTAGTGCAGGACGGGATTCTGCGCCGCACCGAGTGTCAGGTAGTTGACCGATTCGAGTGCGAACTGCCAGTTGGAGTAGTACAGCGCCGCCGAGATCGCGTCGAACCGCACCTGAGGACGGAAGACCGGCGGCGTGAAGAACAGCATTCCGACGGCGACGGCCATCAGCACGAGCATCGCCATCGGCAGCAGCCGGCGTGCGCGGCGGGCGTAGAAGGAAGCGAAGTCGATGGACCCGGTGCGCTCCACCTCGTCGAAAAGCAGCCCCGTGATCAGGAACCCCGAGATCACGTAGAACACGTCCACGCCGACGTAGCCGCCGGTGATCGCCGGGAACCCGGCGTGGAAGGCGACCACGAGCACGACCGCCACTGCGCGCAGCCCTTCGATGTCCGGCCGGAAAGGCCGCGGGGGCGGCGCCGGTCCGCGTGCCGTCGCCGTGGCGATGGGCGGGCTCTGGGTCGGCGGCGCCGCTGCCACGCTAGCGGCGGCCACTTGAGCGCGCCCCATCTCCGCGGACCGGGACTCGCGCCTGCGCTCTGCGCAGGTGAATCGAAAGCGTGCATATCGGGCACAGCACCGGCTCGAAGCGGGGCGGCGCCTCGTACTCGAACGAGCGAAGCTCGCGGATGACGGTCTCTGCCTGAGCCCACTCCTGATCGCGCAGAACGCGCAGACAGCGCGAGCACGCGATCAGGCTCACTTGGCCGTTGCGTGGCGCGGCGGAGCCTGAGCTGGGCGAAACGAGCGCGAGGGGGGTCGGAGGCTCCAGCGACACCTCGCCATCGAGATAGCTGCGAACGGTTCGGTCTGCGGGGGCCACGGAGTGAGGATCGCCCGTCGCCGTCGCCGCGTCCTCACCGCCACCGTCCAACTCGTGCCCCGACGAGCCGGAACTCGCACGTACCGGTCAACTGGAACAGCGGTGTCGCGGCGCCGGCCGAGCGTCGAGCGGCGTCCTCGCTCAGTCGGCGAGCGGAAGCGTGACGTGCACGGATGTCCCGCCACCAACAGGGCTCGCGACGGCGATCGCGCCGCCCAGGGCCTCGACCCGGTCATTGAGGCCGATGAGCCCTGTCCCGCCCGCCGGATCGGCCCCGCCGGCGCCGTCGTCGCGGACGGTCAGGCGAAGCACGCCGTTGGCAGTCTCGGCGCCGACGCGGAGGACGGATGCGTGCGCGTGCTTGGCCGCATTCGTGAGCGCTTCCGCAACGACGTAGTAGGCCGCCACCTCGATGCGCTCGGGCAGCCGCTCCTCGGCGCGCAGGTCGAGCTGGACGGGGATCGGGGAGCGGCGGGCGAGCGCCTTCAGCGCCGGCCCGAGTCCGCCCTCGGAGAGGATCGCGGGATGGATCCCGCGCGCCATCTCCCGCAGTTCGTCCACGGCGCGCGCCAGCCCTTCGGCAACACGGGCCAACTGGCCTTCGAGCTCGGCGCCGGGGAGTGCCGCGGCCTGCGCCGCGCGCAACTCGAGCGCGAGCGAGACGAGCCGCTGCTGCGCTCCGTCATGCAGA
>JALYLC010000057.1 GCA_030774435.1 Actinomycetota bacterium | reverse complement strand
GTCGTCCGGCGCGTGCGCGCGATCACCGGCGTGCGCGAAACCGAGACCCTGCTCGAGATGCAGGTTCACAAGTTCACCTATCGCGACGTGGCAGGCCCGGGAGGCGCCGATCAGGCGCGACAGAAGCGCTGACGGGCGCCGAAGTCGGAGCGGGCGGCGGAGGTGGTTCGCCGCAAAACGCGACGGCCGCTCGTGATCCCGGCGTTACCGCGCGTCGAGGAAGGTGAGCACGGCGAACCCCCGGCGGTGATCGTCGCTGGATTCCGGTCGGCCGACATTCCCGAGGATGTGGTGCACGTGCTTCTCGACCGTTCCCTCGGTGACCCACAGTTGGCGTGCGATCCCGGCGTTTCGAGCGCGCTTCGGCCGTGAGCGCGAGCTCCTCGCGCTCACGGGGCGTCAGGTCCTCGAGCGGGTCTTGGTCGGCGGAGAGGGCTCGGCGAAAGCGCTCGACGCCCGCGCTCGCGCCGGCGTGCTCGTGAACACAGCGACACAGGCGGCGATGAGGCCACGATCCCGGTCGCTGGCTTCTACTGGCAGTCGCGGTCGCCTCGTAGGCACGACGACGGGCAGCCCGGGCGAGTTCGGTGCGCGCTGCGAGGATGTGGCGGCGGCGGCATGGCGGTGCGCGATCGACTCGGTGCACGAACTCGAGGACATCAGCGCGGCCAGGAACGGCCGGACTGGAACGACGGAGCCCGTGGCTTTCTCTTCCGACTACGGCACCGACGCTGCTTGGTTCCCTGCATCGGCGCCGGAGCCGATCGCCGACGGCTCTTACTGGGCCGAAGCCCAATGGCCGCGCCGTCGCAGTGCAGCACCACACCGTTCCGCTGGATGGCTTGGTGCAACTCGTCAGCGTCCATCGGAAGCGACTCGGCTAGGCGCTCCGCAGCCGCCGGGTCGACGGCGACGTCCGCGCCGGCTACGTCGTTGACAACGACCCGAGCGCCTCGTGCAGCAAGATGCCCGCATGGGACCGACCCAGGCCACGGCCTTGCGCCGGTGACCATTGTCACCTGCCCTTCGTAATCGATGTTAGCCATCTTCACTCCTGGCTAGCTGGCTAGCGATTCACTCGACTTCTGTACCTTCCAATGCAGCGGACACGCGAAGCGGGTCGAGGTAGTCGCGCCAGTACGACACTTTGCGATCCCTCAGAGTGACCACAGAGATGTACCTGTTGCTGTATGGGTGGCCCGTGGTGACGACCTTGCCTTGGGAGGCGTATTCGAGCACGACCGTGGAGGTGGCGTCTGAGCGGTGTACGCGCTGGTCGTGGCAGCGGTCGAGGAAGAACGTGGCGCCGTAGCCTCGGTACAACTCGATGAGGTTGCTACGGCCGACTACGCGGCGGGGGTAGTCGGGCACGGTGATGATGAAGTCGAAGACGACGTCGTCTGCGAGAAGCTCGAAGAAGTGCTCTCCGTCGGCGAGACCCTGCAAACCCTGTTCGATGATGCGGAAGAACGGGTCCAAGGCACGAAAGTCTTCAATGTCACGTATCAATGACACTCCTCTTCATTGCGTCGGTTGCCAAAGAAGTCGGCTCGTGGGTCGGTCTGTTCTCGCCGCGGACGTTGGTAGCCCGCATGGCGATGAGTGCGGCGCCGCGTAGCGAGATGCTGTCGCGAGTCGCGAACACCAGACCCGCCGATTCGGCCTCCAAACGGCGCGCAACGAACGCGAGGGCCTGCGCCGAGGCGCGGTCGAGCCACTGCTCGTCATCGACGAGGCAGACGAGGGGCCGTTCCTCGGCAACATCGGACAGCAGGGTCAGGACCGCCAGGGCGACGAGGAAGCGATCCGGCGCCGACCCAGGACTGATGCCGAACGCAGTGCGCAGCGCCTCGCGCTGCGGAACTGGAAGACGGTCGACGCGATCGAGCATCGGCGCGCACAACTGATGCAGCCCAGCGAACGCGAGCTCCATTTCGGATTGGACGCCGACTGCGCGTGCCACGCGACAGCCCGACGCCCGCTCGACGAGGTATTCCAAGAGCGCCGTCTTGCCCACGCCCGGTTCGCCGCGGACGACCAGCGCCCGGCTGGCACCCGCGCGAACAGCCTCGATCAGCCCGTCGAGCACGTCGCGCTCGTTGCGCCGGCCGGTCAGCTCGGGCGCGCGTCCAGCGATGAGGGAATGTGTAGCCATCGGCTCGGCCCGACGTTACACGCGCACCGACCGGCCGCGCCGACTAGCCACTGGCGGATGCGAGCGCTCCCCGCCGCCGCCGCCCTCAACGCATGACACGCACAGCCGCCCGAGGGGCGTCGGACATGTCCGACGCCCGCGAAGCGCCGAGCCGCCTGTCGGTGGTCTCCGTAGTTAACTGCGACGGGGAGAGCAGTGGGCTCGCGGGTGTTGACACGTTCGTTCCGCCGTGACGGCGGTTGGCGCCGAGGCCGACAAATCGTGTCGTCTGGGGTCATGTCCCCGGAGTCGACGCTCGCGTCTCGCTCCAGTCGAGGAGGAGCTTCCGCTCGGCGAAGTACCAACGACCGTCAATCTTGGCGAACGTGTCGAGGTATCGGAGCGAGGCGATCATGATCTTGCGGTTGCCGTCTTCGGAGAAGAGGTGGTGGGCGATCGTGTAACTCTCGCCTGTGGCGCGGTCGCCGTCGATGGTGACCGTGCTCTGTCCGTTGAAGTGCGTCGTCGCTTCGTAGCGATTCAGATCGGCGAACACCGGCGTGAGTGCCTCTCGTCCTTCGAGCACGTATGTCGGCTCGCTGCCTTCGCCGCCCATGTAGACGGCGAAGCGTGTGTCGGCGGTGAAGAGCGCCTTTTGACCTTCGGCGTCGCGCCGGTCGGCGCAGTGGGCGTAGGCGTCGAACAGCTCGCGAATCGCGAGGCGGTCGGCGGCTTCAGGCGGGGTGAGTTCGGTGTGGACGGCCATCGAGTAAAGCTCCTTAG
>JALYLC010000056.1 GCA_030774435.1 Actinomycetota bacterium | reverse complement strand
TGGCGACTGAGCGAGCTCGCGCCTCCCAAGGGGGCGATCAAAGGAGACACAGCAATGAGCAAGGTCACGTGTGATCTCGCAATCTCCCTCGACGGCTTCGTCGCGGGTCCCAATCAGAGCCTCGAGGAGCCCTTCGGTGGAGGGCGTCGGCGAACGTCTGCACCGGTGGATGTTCGACGAGCCCGATGCCAACGCCGCCGCGCTCGCGGCGATTGCGGCGCCGAGTGCCTATGTCATGGGCCGCAACATGTTCGGGCCGGTTCGCGGGGCCTGGGACCTGGAATGGAAGGGCTGGTGGGGTGACGACCCGCCCTACCACGCTCCGGTCTTCGTGCTCACGCACCACGCCCGCGAGCCGCTGACGATGCAGGGCGGAACGGTCTTCACGTTCGTCACGGACGGGGTCGAATCGGCTCTCGAGCAGGCGCGCCAGGCGGCGGGCAGCGGGGAGGTGGCCATCGCGGGCGGCGCCGCGACCGCCCGCCAGTACCTCTCCGCGGGGCAGATCGACGAGCTGCGGCTCCATCTCGTGCCGGTCGTGCTTCCTCGTCACGCACCTGAAGTACCGCGTCATCAGGTGACGCGGACTCACACGCGGCGGCGTGACATACGCGGCTCATCTGAGGGATTTGAATCCCGCCGGGTTTGCCGGCCGGAGTCGTGGGGAAGATCCTCATCAGCGGAGCGGCCCTCCCGAGAACGAGACGAGGTCGGTGCCCTCCAGCCAGCAAGCTCTCGTCGCGGCCCGTCTTCTCCGGCGGGCCGCGGCGCGTATCGGCGTGAAGTCCCGGTGCCTCAGTCGATGAGGCGGTCCAGCAGCTCGAAGCTCGGGTAGGGGTCGTCGATGTCGCCGAAATGGCCCTCGTTGCGCACGATCTGCGTACCACCCAGGCGGTCGAACATGCTGCGGCCCTGTGCGGCGTCGCACCCGTAGGGGTCTCTGACCGAATTTATGAAGTACAGATCGCGAACGTGCGCCTTGATCCTGTCCCAGTCGTACGTGTCCTGGAGGACCGGCTCCTCGGCGGTGTTCGGCGGCGTCGCGTAGCCGGCGACGAGGATCGCCTGGGAGACCAGCGCGTCGATGTGCTCCAGGATCGCGATTAGGAGCGCAGCGCCGCCCGAGTGCCCGACCAGCACGGTTCCCTCGTCGAACGCGTGGTTCGCGAGCAGGGTCGGCAGGAACCCCGCGATCGGGTCGCGGTTGAGGCCGGCGTAGTGAGGGATCTCGACGGCATATCCACGCGCCTCAAGCCGTGCTCCGAGCCACGGATACCAGCAGTTCTGCGGGTGGCCGCCCGTCCCGTGGAAGATGATCGCGTTTCGCGTCATGGCGCTTCTCCTGGCTCGGTCCTCGCGACGGCTCGAGAGCCTAACTTCCAGGGACGGTGACAGCGCGGTGCGACTTCTGCGGCGGTCGGGGCGAGCGCTCCGCTCCCACAACTCATCCGACACGACCCACGGAGCCTCTGCCACAGCCCACCCTCCATCCTACGACGCTGGTCGCAGCACGCCTTCGCCGTCAGGACAGAGAGCAAGGACGGTCGGATTCAGGACGAGCGGACGTACGCGCAGGCTCCGCGTCCACCCGACGGCTAAGACGCGGCGCGAATCGTTCGTAAACCAACCGAACGTCTAGCGAGGGCACGTCCGTTGCCATTCCACTGGTGCTATGAGGATCGAGTTCCTTCGCCCCAAAGAGCGTTCTTTTTTATGGCTGATCTGAAATTCCATTTCGCATCTGCGATAGGGCTCGCGACGGGCGGCGGGCTGCGCGGCGGACGTTTCCTACTCGAATGGCGTGGCGCACTGCACGAACAGGTGGGCGGCCGGGATGCAGCGTTGCGCGCCTCCGACCCGTGGACGCGAGGTCACCGCGCTGCAGCCTCGACGGCGTGCGCGTAGCGCTCGACGCTCGCGTCGTCGAGCGGCCCGGGTGGCAATTCGACGACAAACGCGGTGCCAGAGCGAAACCGATGGTTCTGCCAGGACGCGACACTGCCGCGATAGCGGCGGAGCTGGCGAAGGGGAAGGCCGACGCGGTCGGCGAAGCGCTGCTCGACGCTTCGCGAGCCGCCCGAGGCATCCACGACCCCGAATGGCTGATGAAACCAGACGGTGATCACGGGGCGGATCCGCTCGATGAGCGTCGCGGCGAAGCGCGACTCCGGCTCGGAAAGCGCGTGAGGACCGGGAAACTCGAGATCGCCGATGCGACCCGCGGCCCGCCACCGCCAGGGGAAGTTGCGGTTGAGATCCACACCGCGCGCGTTCTGGCGCGTGCCGCGCGCCACACCGTCAGGGTTGAGATCACTCACGACCCACAGGTTCGAGTGCTCATTCCGTCCATCCGCAAGGAGATCACGCGCCACCGCGATGCCCGTCGGCTCGTTCCCGTGGATCGCGCCGATTATCAGGATGGCCGGACCGCGCTCAGAGCCGACATGCAGAGCCCGAATCTCGCGGCCCTCGGCCGATCGTGCCACGAACGCCACCGCTCGCGGCCGTGGGGCGGATGCGACTGCAGGGGTCGCGTGCAGCGCGGGCACCCTCGCCGGCGCGGGCACGGCCATGCCGAGCGCCACGATCGCGGCGCCAGGCCAAACGGCGGAACGCGAACCCAGCCGCCCGATCCTCATCACGTCGCCATCGGCCAAACGTTTCACAGCGCACCTGACCGTCACCTGAACGACGGTCGCCTCGTGCGCGTTTTCTCAGGGGCGTCTCAGGCACGATCGCGATCATCGGCGGATCGATGTGGAATTCGAGCGTCCCGAACCTGCCCGCGCGGCGTCCTCGCGAGAGCCGCCCTGGAGTGGGCGCTTCGCAGGCGTCTGGTCGTGCGTTCCGCCCGGATATCGAGGGCTTGCGAGCGGCCGCGGTGGTGCTCGTCGTCGCCTTTCACGCCGGTATCAGCTTCGTCTCGGGAGGCTACGTCGGGGTGGACGTCTTCTTCGTGATCTCAGGATTTCTGATCACGGGGCTGCTCGTCGATGAACTCGAGCGAACTGGCTCGATATCCTTCGGCGCCTTCTATGCGCGTCGTGCACGCCGCTTGTTGCCAATGGCGGTGTTCGTACTCCTCGCCGTCGCCGTGGGGATGGAGTTCTTCACCGCGCCCGTTTTCCGACCGTCGGTTCGCCTCGACGCACTCTCCGCGGCGTTCTACTACTCGAATTGGCAATTTGCGCTCGAGTCGGTCAACTACCTCACCCTCGGTGCAGGCCAAAATCCGGTGTTGCACTACTGGTCACTCAGTGTCGAGGAGCAGTTCTATCTCTTCTGGCCTGGGCTCTTGATGCTCGCGATGCGATTGCCCGTGTGGCGGCGCGGCTCGCCGAGCATTGTGCGTCGAGTCGCCCTGACCGTGGGCGTGGTCGGAGTGGCCTCGTTCGTCTACAGCGTCTCCGCCACGGTGATGAATCCTGCCGTCGCCTACTTCGAGACGACGACCCGCGTCTGGGAATTTGCCGCCGGAGCAGCCCTCGCGCTCTGCGCGCGGCGCATGCAGTTCGTGCCGCGCACCGTGGCGGCCGCCGCCGGCGTCTTGGGCGTCGTCCTGCTCGGAGCAGCGGCACTCGTCAATGGGCCGACGACGCCATTCCCCGGCTCTGCGGCATTGCTTCCAGTCGTCGGTGCCCTTCTTGTGATCGCCGCGGGAGTTGCCGCGCCGACGTGGGGCGCGAGCGCCGCGCTCTCGCTCAAGCCGTTGCGCTACGTCGGCCGGATCTCCTACTCCTGGTATCTCTGGCACTGGCCGTGCCTCGTCTTCGCGCGAACGGCACGCTGGGCGCCTCCCGACGGCAGGATCGGCTGGCTGGCGATCTCCACCGCCATCGCGATCTCGTTCGCGCTCGCGGTGATCACCCACGCGCTCATAGAGGTTCCCGCACGGCGCGCGCAGTGGATTGCCAGGAGCCGCAAGAGAGTCGTCGTGCTCGCCGGTTCGGCAACCGCCGCCGCGGTCCTGGCGCTTGGCATCACCGGCGGCCCGCTCGTCGTCCCGGGTGCGAACTTCGACTTCATCGGGACGGCGAGTGCCCAGGCCACCGTCCCCGGGGCGGCCACGCCTCTGGCCGCCCAGGCCTCGACCGCGTATGACGAGCTCCACGGCTGCCATGTCGGGTACGGGGCGACGCGACCCGAGCAAGGCTGCGCGTTCGGAGATCTCAGCTCGAAGCGCACCGTGGTGCTGATCGGCGATTCACACGCTGCCCAGTGGTTCCCCGCGCTCGACCGGCTGGCGCAGAGAGAGCGATTCCGTCTGATCTCCTGGACGAAGAGCGGCTGTCCGTTTGCGCCGGGAGTCCACATCTTCCTGCCGGCGATCGGGCGCGAGTACAGCGAGTGCAATGCCTGGCAGGCCGGCATCGTCCGCGCGCTCAGGGCGCTTCCTCGGCCGGCGCTCATCATCGTCGCGCGTACCTCGACCTATCTGCCTCAAGTCCTGTCAGGCGACGGCGACCAGACGGCGCCGGCTCAGGCCCGACGTCTGTGGGGTCGAGGTGTTGCTTCGGGCATCCGGCAACTCCAGCACTTCACACCACGCGTGGTGCTTCTGCGCGACACGCCTCGAGCGCCGTGGGACATTCCGGCCTGCATCTCCTGGGATCCGGGGGAGTCGGCGGCGTGCGACTTCCGCCGCCCTCGCGGCGGGCACTCCGATGATGCCGAATACGCCGCAGAGCGTGCGGCCGGAACTCCCGCCGCTCTGTACGCCAGTACCACAGCGGTCGTCTGTCCGCATGGGGTCTGCCCCGCGGTCGTCGACGGCATCATCGTGTTCCGTGACGACAACCACTTGACCGCTGCCTTCGCCGCGTTGCGCTGGCATCAGCTGGCCAATGCTCTCGCCAGAGCGAACGTCAGGCGACCGATCTGACGCGCTCGCCGATCGGGAAGCGCAGGCAGATGTCGGCGCCGCTTGGCGGGGTGCTCGCCGTTGCACGGTCGCGCCGGGATCAAGCGAGGAGTTCGCGGACGCGCGGGATGACCTGGGTGCCATAGAGCTCGATGTTCGTCATGAGGGCATGGTGCGGCAGGCCGCCCATGCCGTATTTCAGATCGAAACGGGTCGCGCCCAACGTGGTCAGGTTCTGCGCGATCTTCTGAGCGACGGTCTCTGGTGACCCGACGTACAGCGCTCCTTGTGGGCCGACCTCGTTCATGAAGGACTCCTTGGTCGGGATAGCGAATCCCCGGGTCCTGCTCACGTGGCGGATGACCTCGAGGTAGCGTGGCCAGAACTCGTCGCGGGCCTTCTCGTCAGTGGCAGCGACGTGCCCAGGAGCGTGTACCCCGACCGGTAGGGCGGCCCGCCCGAAGCGCGCGAGGGCCTCGTGGAAGAGCTCGGAGAAGGGCGCGAAACGCGCTGGGGGACCGCCGATGATTGCCAGCATCAGGGAGAATCCGTAATGCGCGGCGCGGATCACCGACTCAGGGCTGCCGCCGACACCGATCCAGACCGGGAAGGGCCCGGATTCGGTGTGCGGCACGACATCCTGGCTCTCGAGCGAAGGGCGGGTCTTGCCCTGCCAGGTGACCGGTCCGCCCTTGAGCAGCTCGGCGAAGAGATCGACCTTCTCCTCGAAGAGATCCTCGTAGTCGGCGAGGTCGTAGCCGAAGAGCGGGAACGAGTCGATGCTGGAGCCGCGTCCCAGGATGACCTCCGCCCGACCGCCAGAAATCGCGTCGAGCGTGGAGAAGCGCTGAAACACGCGGACGGGATCGTCCGAGCTCAATACGGTGACTGCCGACCCCACGCGCATGCGCGTGGTGCGAGCGGCTATCGCCGCGAGCACCACGTCGGCGGCGGACAAAGGAAAGTCATCGGTGTGATGTTCGCCGATGCCAAAGAATTCGACACCGACCTCGTCGGCACGGATGCCTTGCTCGACGAGGTTCCGGATTGTCTGCGCATGTGAGAGTGGCCGGTCGTCATCGTCATGGGTGACATCGCCGAAGGTGTCAAGGCCGAGGACGAGTGGGAACTTCGCGGGTCTGCCCTCGAGATCGCGCACCGCTTCAGGAGGCGTCGTCACGTGCAGTCTCCAGGATTTCGGAGGATGGAGCACTCGTTGCCATGCAGGTCAGGATTGCGCCGCTTGGCGCGCTTCGCATCCGCGAGTGGCCAGTCGTCGTCGCAGCGCGCTCAGTTCTCCGCGATCGTGGCTTGCGCGCCCGCCACGCGGACCGCGGCCGAGAGCGACGCGATGTCGTACGCGCCGGGGTGGCGGCGGCCGTTGACGAAGAAGGTGGGCGTCCCGGAGACGCCGCTGAGGTCGGCGCCCTCGATGTCCTCGGCCACGCGGGCGGCGCCGGAGTGTTCGCTCAGGTCCTTGTCGAAGCGCTCGACATCGAGCCCCAACTGCTCGGCGTGCGCGATCAGGTCTCCCGGCTCGAGCGCGTTCTGACTGGCGAGCAGGAGATCGTGCATCTCCCAGAAGGCGCCCTGACCGGCTGCCGCCTCGGCGGCTTCTGCGGCCATCTGGGCATGTTGATGGACGTCGGTCAGCGGGAGGTGCCGCCAGACATAGCGGACGTCGACGAAGTTGCGCAACAACTCGCGGACGACCGGTTCGGCTTGACCGCAGTAGGGGCACTCGAAGTCGCCGTACTCGACGACGGTCACGGGCGCCTGGAGCGGGCCGCGTATGTGGTCGCGCTCCGGGTCGACGTCGCTGTAGAGGTCGACGAGTGGCTGGGCGGTTCCGATCAGGGCGCGGATCCGCTGCGGGCGAGGCAGCAGGGCCGTGGCGCGGAACAGGAGCCAGGTGATGAGCGCGGCTCCGACGGCAGCGCTGAGGATGCCGAACTTCGCCTCCTCGAGCTCCCGCCCGTTGAAGGCGAGCGTCGCCACCAGGAGCGACACGGTGAAGCCGATCCCCGCGATCGTGCCGCCACCCGCGACGGCCGCCCACCCGACCGGCGGCTGCAGCCGCCCGCCGCTCAGCCGTGTCACCAGCCACGAGCAGCCGAGAATGCCGACCGGCTTGCCGGCGACGTAGCCGACCAGGATCCCGAGCGTGATCGGCGAGCTGAACGCGCGCGTGACGAAGGCGCCATCGATCGCAATTCCCGCGTTCGCGAGCGCGAACAGTGGCACGATGACGTAGCTCGTCCACGGATGAAACAACTGCTGTAGCCGTTCGTTCAGCGAGGTCGCAGAGCGTAACTCCAGTCCCGCCACACGCGCCAGATCGGCGGTGGGTTGCTCGCGGAACTCGCGGAACCGCTCTGTCACACGCTCGAGACTGGATCGCGGAGCGGGGAAGGCGTAGGTGAGCAGGCCCGTCGCGAGGCCGATCACGACCGGGTCGACTCCCGACTTGAGGAGGCTCACCCAGGCCGCGGCGCCGATGACTGCCCAGACAAGGCCTGTCCGGATAGAGAGGGCACGCGTGACGATGAGGGCCGCGAAGAAGGCGACCGCCACGAGTAGTGGGACGACATGCAGGGTTTCCGTGTAGACGGTCGCGATGACGACGAGCGCGACGATGTCGTCGACGACGACAACGGTGAGCATGAAGGCACGGAGGCGGTCGGGAAAGCGCGGCCCGACGAGGGCGAGCAGGCCAAGCGCGAAGGCCGTGTCGGTGGACATCGCGATTCCCCACCCGCCCGCCGAGGAGCGGCGGCTGTTGAACGCGAGATAGATGGCGACGGCCATCGCCATGCCGCCGATCCCCGCCAGCAGGGGCAAGGCCAACCGCCGCCGCTCGCGCAGCTCGCCGAGGTCGAACTCCCGGCGCGCCTCGAGGCCGACGACGAGAAAGAAGAACGTCATGAGCCCGCTGTTGACCCACTGGCGAAGGTCCAGCCCGACTCCTGAGCCTCCCAGGTCGATCGAGAGCCTCGTCCCCCAGAGCGAGTCGTACGACGATGCGTCGGCGTTGACCCAGGCGAGCGCCGCGACGGCCGCCGCCAGCAAGACCGCCGCGCCACCGGTCTCCGTGCGCAGAAACTCGCGCAGCGGCGTCGGCAACGATCGCGCCCACGCCGTCCGTCCCGAGAAGAGCGACGGCCAGCCGCCGGGATCGCTGTTGCTCATGGCGCTTCACCACCTCCGCAACCGAAGCTCTGGCGACCCCGCGTGCTCATGGTGACGTGACCTTAATGGCGCACAGGCCCTTCCGGCCATCACGAGCCTCACCCGGGGTCAGACCCGCCACCTGGGGTCAGACCCCAGGTGGCGGAGCCTGACCCCAGGGTGGCGGTTGGCGTGGTTAGGCCGTTTGCGGCGTCGTGGTGTCGTGCAGGCGCTCCGTTGGCGCGTGGCTCGTTGTAGTGCCGAGTCAGCTCGCTTTCCGCATGCCTAAAGGATTCTCGGCGCTTTCGGACAGGTCGGTGCCAGCCCCCGCCAGGTGGGGTCAGACCCCGCCAGGCGGTGCCAGACCCCAGGTGGAGGGTGCCAGACCCCAGGTGGCGACCCAAGGTGCCGATCGATTGTCTCGCCCGGGCGGGCTGCGCTCGCATCCGCCGGCGCACAGTCTCAGTAGCCAGTCGTCGCTCGGCCGCGGGCGGCCCGACCACGGCGACTACGCGTCGCTGGGCAGGACGCGGTCGAGTTGGCTGCGCGAGCTGATGCCGAGCTTGATGAAGACCTTGCGCAAGTGGTACTGGACCGTACGCGGACTGATGAACAGACGCGTGCCGATCTCCGGATTCGAGAGCCCGTCCCGGGCGAGTCGCGCGATCTGCCGCTCCTGAGCCGTGAGCTCGTCGCGTGTCTCCACCGTGCGCTTGCGCACTGTCTCGCCCGTGGCCAGCAGCTCGCGGCGGGCGCGCTCCGCGAACGCCTCCGCCCCCATCGCGGCGAACATCTCGTGAGCGGTCCGCAGCTGCTCGCGTGCATCGACTCGCCTCTGCTCGCGTCGTAGCCACTCGCCGTAGAGCAGATGGCCGCGGGCGACCTCCACGCGCACGCGCGTTCGGCCGAGGCGCGCAATCGACTCGAGGTAGAGAGTCTCCGCCGCCTCGCCCTGGCTGAGGAGCGCGCGGAGGCGAGCTTCGATGCCGAGAGCCCAGTCGGTGGGTGTCACGCGCGTGCGTTCCGACAGCCATTCGAGTGCAGCCGTGAGGAGCGCCACGTCGCCCGTTCTGGACGCCGCCTCGGCCAACTCGGGCAAGAGAAACGGCCCGTATCCCACCGGATCGCGCTCGAACAATTGGGAGGCGGCGTCGCGCGCGGTGTCGTGGCGGCCGAGCCCGTTGGAGAGCACCGCCCTCGCGTAGGTCGCGGAGATGACCCCCAAACCGCGTTCCGTCGCCTCCCGCAGGGTGGTCTCGATGAGCTCGGACGCGTCTGCCTCCCGGCCGCGCCAGGCCGCGAGCGTCGCCTCGGTCGTCCCGAGTGGTGGGTACCCGGTCACCTCCGAGATCAGGCGATCTTCCTCGATCATCAGCGTCGCCGTCGACAGCTCGCCGGCGAGCAGGTGGCTTCGAGCGAGGAGGTTGAGCGCGAACTGCAAGTGCACCAGCGCGCCGGTGTCGCGTGCGAACTGTGCCTCGCGAGCGGCCAGGGCGTGCCAGGATTCGGCGTCCCACAGCTCGAGGGCGACGATCGCGCTGGATCTTCCGCCGGCGAGCCAGATCCAGCACTCGACTTCGTCGTCGGCGTTCAGAGCGAGAACCAGGTCGAGTGCCCGCGCAAGCGTCGGCGCTGCAAGCGCGTACCCCTCGGTCAACCGCAGCGCGAACGCGTCGAGCAAGACGTCGACCGCACGCGGCGGGTCGGGCCCGGGGGGCGCGGCGCGGGCGGCCTTGGCGGCCTTCAGTACGCCACCGGGGACATCCAGGTCGCCGACCATCGCGGCTCCGAGCACCTCGAGGTGCGTCTCGCGCGCCAACGCGGCGTCGAGCGGCTCGAGGCGCCTGGCCGCACTGGCGAGCAGCCGGCCTGCGTCGGCGCGGCGTCGCTGCTCCAGCGCGATCTGTCCGCGCAGGAGCTCCACC
>JALYLC010000055.1 GCA_030774435.1 Actinomycetota bacterium | reverse complement strand
GGCCTGGTCACGGCGCACTGCTCCCGGGAGCCGGCAGCCTCCGGCTCGCCCGGCGCGCGGCAGCGCTGGCAAGGCGCGTGCGCGCGCGCGCGTAGATCGAGGAGGCGTTCGGCAGGATCACGCTGGCCACGAGCAGCGCGCCGATCACGACGTTCTGATCCTGCGGCGACATGAGATCGAGCGTGAGCGCGTCCTGAAGCGTCGCGATCACGCAGACCGCGAGCACGAGGCCGAGGATCGTCCCGCGGCCGCCGAAGATCGAGATCCCGCCCAGCAGCACGATCAGCACGGCGTTCAGCTCGAGTCCCGTGCCGGCGTCGTAGCGCGCGCTTGCGAAGCGCAGCGAGTAGAGGATCCCGCCGATCGCGCAGAACAGGCCCGAAAGCACGAACAGCCCGAGCTTGATGCGCTTGACGCGGATGCCCGAGAAGTACGCCGCCTCCTGGTTGGAGCCGATCGCGAAGATCGCACGGCCCACAGGAGTCGCATGCAGGGCGATCGCGAACAGCACCGCGAGGAACGCGAAGATCGCCACCGAGTACGGCACCTGCGTATGCGGGATCGGGACCACGCCGATCTTCGTGAGCGAGGCCGGGAACCCGCCCAGCGAGCTGTTCGGGAGGATGATCTGCGCGACGCCGCGGTAGAGCGTGAGCGTGCCGATCGTGACCGCCAGCGAGGGCAGTCCCACGCTCGTCACGAGCAGGCCGTTGATGAGGCCGAGCAGGCAGCCGCACAGCAGCGTGACCGCCATCGAAACCCAGATGTTGAGCCCGTGCGACGTGGTGTCGGCCAGGATCGTGCCCGTCAGCCCGAGCATGGACGCCACCGACAGGTCGATCTCGCCCGTGATCACGATCAGGGCGAGCGGTAGCGCGATGATCGCGACCTCGCCCGTGTTGAGCCCGAGGTAGAAGAAGTTGTCCGAGCGCATGAACGCGGGGGAGAGGTGATCGCCGAGCAGGATCGTCGCCAGCAGCAACAGGACCAGCGCGCTCTCCCAGCGCAGCAAGCGCTGCAGGATCTGACGCAGCTGGATGGCGTCAGCCGGCGGCACGCGTGCTCCTCCGTGTCCGCAGGGCGGGCGCCAGGCGCAGGCTGATCAGGCGGTCGAACGCGATCGCCAGCACGAGCAGGGCCCCCTGGAAGGCCTGGTCCCAGTACGACGACACGTTGATCACGACCAGCGAGTTCGCGATCGTATTGAGCAGCAGGGCGCCGAGCGCGGCCCCGAGCACGCTGCCGCTGCCGCCGAAGATCGCGACCCCGCCGACGACGACGGCCGCGATCACCTCGAACTCGTAGCCCGTGCCCGCCGTGGAGTCGACGGAGCCGTAGAGCGAGAGCCAGAGCACGCCCGCCACGCCCGCGATCAGCCCGCTCAGGGCGAAGGCCGCGAAGACGCGCCTGTCGACGGGGATGCCGGCCAGGTGCGCGGCCTCGGGATTCGAGCCGATTGCATACAGGTCGCGGCCCGGCCGGAACTGCCGCATCGCGTAGGTGGCGGCGGCGACGCAGATGATCGTGACGATCCCGAGGTACGGGACGCCGAAGACCTTGCCGTAGCCAACGGAGTTGAACGAGTCGGGCAGGCTGAAGGCGCCGACCTGGTTGCCGCCCGCCCAGCTCGCGTCGATGCCGCGGATCACGTACAGCGTGCCCAGCGTCACGACGAGGCTGGGCACGCGGCAAAGCGTGACGATGGCGCCGTTGACGATGCCGCAGACGAGCCCGAGGCCGGCCCCCGCGAGGATCACGACGCCGATCGGCGAGTGTGGGTAGTGGACGTAGATGTCGCCCGTCATGTAGGCCGAGAGCCCCAGGATCGAGCCGATCGAGAGATCGACGTTGCGGGTCACGATCACGAGCGTCTCGCCGATCGCGAGCAGCGCCACGATCGACGCGCCCGAGAGCAGCTGCTGCAGGCTCGTCGCGCTCAGGAAGAGGTGGTTGTCGATCGCGGTACCGCCGACGACGATCACGAGCGCGAGCACGATCCCGAGCTCGCGGAAGCGGACGATCGCCTCGGCCACGCTGTGCGCTCGCGCGCGCTGGGCCCCTACCACCGCCTCGGCCGCGCTCACGCCGCCTCCTCGCTGCCGAAGCCGGCCGCGGCCCGCATGATCGAGACCTCGTTGGCCTCGCTGCGCGAGAACTCCGCGGCCACGCGCCCCTCGAAGAGCACGATCACGCGATCGGCCATGCCGAGCACCTCGGGCAACTCGCTCGAGATCATCAGGATCGCGACGCCCTCGTTCGCGAGGTCCGAGAGCAGCCGGTGCACCTCGGCCTTGGTGCCGACGTCGATGCCGCGCGTCGGCTCGTCGACGATCAGCAGTGTCGGCTTGCGGGCGAGCCACTTCGCCAGCACGATCTTCTGCTGGTTGCCGCCTGAGAGCGACGAGGCGGGATCGCTCAGGCGCCCGAAGCGCAACTGCAGGCGCGTCGCCCACTCGCTCGCGAACCGGCGCTCGCTGAGGCGCGGGATGAGCAGGAACCGCCGCAACCGGTCGAGCGAGGCGAGCGCCATGTTGCGCTCGATCGAGATGGGCATGACGAGCCCCTGCTGGCGCCGGTCCTCCGGCACGAACCCGATGCCCGCTGCCATCGCCGCGTTCGGCGAGGCGGGCGGGAGCTTGCGGCCGTGCACCTCGACGCCTCCCGCGTCCGCCCTGTCGATGCCGAAGATCGCGCGCGCCACCTCGGAGCGTCCGGCGCCCACGAGCCCCGCGAGCGCCACGATCTCACCTGCGCGCACCGAGAACGAGACGTCCGTGAATACGCCCTCGCGCGTCAGGCGCTCGACCTTGAGCACCGTTGCCCCGAACTCGGCCACCTCCTTCGGGAAGAGGGCGTCCAGGTCGCGCCCGACCATCGCGTGGATCACCTTCTGCGTCGACGTCTGCTCGATTGGCTCGGTCAGGACGTGGCGCCCGTCGCGCATCACGGTGACGCGCTGGCAGAGCGCGAAAACCTCGTCCAGCCGGTGCGAGATGAACAGCACCGCCGCGCCGCGTGCGCGAAGCGTCTCGACGACGCGGAAGAGGCGGTCGACCTCCGTCAGCGTGAGCGCGGCCGTCGGCTCGTCCATCACGATCACGCGCGCCTCGGCCGAGAGCGCCTTGGCGATCTCGACGATCTGCTGATCTGCGATCGAGAGCCCGCGCGCGATGCGGTCGGGATCCAGCTTGACGCCCAGCTGGTCGAAGAGGAGCTCCACCTCGCGCCGCATGCGGCGGCGGTCGATGCGCCGGCCGCTGCGCAGTGGCTGCGCGCCGATGAAGACGTTCTCCGCGACGGTGAGGTCGGGGAAGAGCGTGGGCTCCTGGAAGATGATTGCGATGCCCGCCGCGTGCGACTGCCCGGTCGAGTCGAAGACGACCTCGCTGCCGTCCAGCAGCACGCGCCCGCTGTCGGGCCGGTGCACGCCGGCGAGGATCTTGACGAGCGTGGACTTGCCGGCGCCGTTCTCGCCCACGAGCCCGTGCGACTCGCCCCGCCGCAGCTCGATCCAGCCGTCCTCGAGCGCACGCACGGCGCCGAAGCTCTTGCTCGCGTGGTCGACCACGAGCAGTGGCTGGTCGTCGACCGTCGCAGGGCCGAGGGCGGTGGCGTCAGGCAAGGTGGAAGATCTCTTCGAGCAACTCGAGGCCCTCGTCGGGACGTTGACCGTCGAGCCCCTCGAAGAACGGTGCCATCTCGCGCTGCCAGCGCGCGTTCACCTCGGTCTTCTCCATCGCGCGGCGTGCCGCGTCGAAGTCGTCGCATTCGCACACCCCGATCACGAGGCCGGTGGGCGAGATGAACAGCGAGTAGTCGCGCCAGCCCGCCTCGGACAGCGCCGCTCGCATCTCGGGCCAGACCGCGGCGTGCCGCTCGCGGTACTCCGCGATGCGGTCAGGGTGCACTTGCAGCTGAAAGCAGACTCGGGCCATGAGAGGGGGC
>JALYLC010000054.1 GCA_030774435.1 Actinomycetota bacterium | reverse complement strand
GACCTGCAGAGCCCACCAAGGCGTAGCCTGGTGGGCTTTGTCGTTGAAGGGCCCATGTGCAACGTGCAAGGAGTCGCGAACCATGCCGAACCACCTCACGCCCGAAGAGCTATCTCGTGAGTTCGGGATCGACCGAGCCGAAGTCATCCGGATCTGCGTCGAAGAGCACGTCCCCGTCTACCACGGCAGAATCGACAAGACGCTCTTCGAGGCCGTGCGGATGATCCAGCTGGAACCCGCCGGAGTGCACGCAACCAGTTCGGCCTGACCGCCTGTCAGAGACCTGAGGCGCGGCCGCTCCTGCCCGCCTCTCGAGGTGCAGCCGGTACCCTCCCTGGGTGCGCGTCCGCTTCCGGCGTCCGCTCTTGCTCGTCGTCGTGGCGCTGGCCCTGCCGGCGGCGTATGCGCGACCTGCGCTCGCGGCGACGGGACCGCGTGAGCGTGCGGCGCTGCTCCAACTCTTCGCGACCGACGCTGCGCTCGCGCGCGCGCGGCAGGGCGAGCAGGCTGCGAGGCAGCGCCTGGCGCGCGTGCGTGACGATCTGCGTGGACTGCGCGTGCGCCTCGCGGCCGCGCGCGCAAACGAGCGCGCGACCCAGCGCGCGCTCGCACTGCGGCTGAACGAGATCTACCGGGCCCGCCCGCTCGACGCGCTCGCCGTCCTGCTCGAGGCGCGCTCGTGGAGCGACGTCAGCGCCGGGCTCGACCTGCTCGATCGCCTCTCGCAGTCCGACAGCTCGCTCGTCCGCTCCGCTCGCGCGTGGCGGGCCGCACTGCTGGTGGAATCACGTACGCTGGGCGCCGCCGAGGCGCGCGCCCGCTCCGAGCAGAGTGCCTGGGGGGCGCGCGTTGCCGCGCTGCAGGCGGCCGACCGGGCGCACCGGGCACTCCTGGCGCAATTGCGGCGGCAGCGCGTGCACGCCGTCGCCGCCCTGGCCACGACCGCGCATCACGACGTTCAGCGCGCCCGTCGCATCGTGCGGCCGCAGCCGCACGGCGGCGGTAGCACCAGCACGCCGCTGCCGCCTGCGCCGAACGCCCCGTCGCTCGCCGCCGGCACGACGCTGTCGGTCTCCTCCACCGCGTATTCGCTCCCCGGGCACACGGCGAGCGGCCTCCCGGTAGGTCCGGGGATCTGCGCGACCGATCCGCGCGTGATCCCCCTCGGAACGCGCTTCGACGTCCCCGGCTACGGCCCGTGCGTGGCCGCCGACACGGGCTCGGCGGTGATCGGGGCGATGATCGACATCTGGATGCCCAGCGAGCGGGCGTCGGTGTACGGGACCCAGGCCATTACCATCACATTCCGTTGATGCGGCGACTGTGCTCCACCTTGCTGGCGCTGGGCCTGCTGACGATCGGCGTCCCGGCCTCGAGCGCCTCGGCGCAGCGGACGGCGCAAGACGCCGCGCTGGCGAAGGGCATCGCGCGAGCGCTCGCCAAGCACGGCTTCAGCGGTCAGGGGACCGGCGTCGCAGTGGCCGATATCGCAACCGGGGAGGTCGTCTACCAGCGCAACAGCGCGCGCCCGCTGGTGCCTGCCTCGACCGAGAAGCTGTTCACGACGGTCGGCGCGCTCACGACTCTGCGGCCCGACTTCCGCTTCGCCACGACCGTCGTGGGTGTCGGCACGCGCGTCGGCAGCGCCTGGAAGGGCGACCTCTACCTCGTCGGCTCCGGCGACCCCACGTTTTCGAGCTACGACATCGACGCCCTGGCAGCGCAGGTCGAGGCGCGCGGCATCCGCCGTATCAGCGGGCGCATCCGCGGTGACGAGACGGTGTTCGACGCGTCGCGCTGGGGCCCGTGGCCGGCCCGCTACATCGGCATCGAGTCGCCGCCGCTCTCCGGGCTCGCCCTCGACCGCGATGTCACGGCCAACGGCAAGGACGTCGCCAGCCCGTCTCACAGCGCGGCGCGGGCGCTGCGGCGGGCGCTGGGCGCAGCCGGCGTGAAGGTCGGCGTGCGCTTCGTGGCCGGTGGGAAGGCGCCGACGGACGCAGTCGTCCTGGGCCGCGTGCAGTCCGAGCCGCTCTGGCGGATCGTCCGCTTCATGGATCGCCACAGCGACAACTTCACGGCCGAGATGGTCGCCAAGGCGATCGGGGCCTACGCCGGAGGCCGCGGCACGACCGAGCGCGGCATGCACGTCGCCCGCGAGGTCGCGGCGCCCATGCTCGGCGACGACGCGCCGCTCGTGCACCTCGCGGACGGATCGGGCCTCTCCCATGCGAACCGCACGAGCGCAGGCGCGCTCGCGCGGCTGCTGGCCGCCGGCGCGGCCAACCCGGCGATCGCGAAGCCGCTCGCCGGGGCGCTGAGCGTCGCCGGGGCCAACGGCACGCTGGCGCACCGCCTGCCGGCGTTGCGCGGCCGCGTGCTCGCCAAGAGCGGAACGCTCGACGACGTCTCGGCGCTGGCCGGCTATGTGACGGCCAGGAGCGGGCGCCGCTTCGCGTTCGCGGTGCTCATGAACGTGCCTGCGCTGAGCGACTGGGACGCCCATGCGACCCAGGACGCCATCGTCACGCTGCTCGCCAAGCGCTAGACATTCTCCGGGCCGTGCTCGAGCAGGCTCTTGAAGGCCTCGTCGTCGAGCACCGGCACACCGAGATCGGCCGCCTTGGCGAGCTTCGACCCCGGACTCGACCCGGCCACGACGTAGCTCGTGCGTTTGGAGACCGAATCCGTGACCTTGCCGCCCCGCTCCACGACGCTCGCCTTGGCCTCGTCGCGCGAGAAGGACGGGAGCGTGCCCGTGATCACGAACGTGAGGCCCGCGAGTGGCCCTTCGCCCGGCGGCGGGGCATCGCCCGACAGCTCCAGGCTGAGCCCGGTGGCGGCCAGATCGTCGAGCAACTCGGAGTTGCTGGGGAACGCCATCCACTCGGCGAGCGACTCGGCCACGATTGGGCCGACACCCTCGACCTCGGCGATCTCATCGGCGCCGGCGGCGCGCAGGGCCGCCAGCGAGCGGAAATGCTGCGCGATCGCCTCGGCGGTCACGGCGCCGACGTGCGGAATGCCGAGCCCGAACAGCACCCGGGCAAACGGGCGCTGCTTGGACTGCGCGATCGAGGCGATCACGTTCTCGGCGGAGCGCTGCTGGAAGCCGTCCAGCTCGAGCAGTTGCTCGATGGTCAGCTTGTAGAGGTCGGGCGCTCGCCGCACCAGCTCGAGCTCCCAGAAGCGGGCCATGAGGCGCTCTCCCACGCCGTCGATGTCGAGCGCGCCACGCGAGACGAAATGGCGCAGGCCCTCCAGGCCACGGCTCGGGCAGAACGGATTGGGGCACCGGTGCACGGCCTCGCCCTCGGACCGCACGACCTTGGTGCCGCAGGCCGGGCAGTGATCGGGCATGTGGAACTCGCGCTCGCTGCCGTCGCGCCGCGCCAGCACCGGGCCGACGACCTGCGGGATCACGTCGCCCGCGCGCTGCACGATCACGTGGTCGCCGATGCGCACGTCCTTGAGCCGGATCACGTCCTCGTTGTGCAGCGTCGCCATGCGCACGATCACGCCGCCCACGGCCACGGGCTCGAGCACGGCATAGGGGTTGAGCGCACCGGTGCGCCCGACGTTGATGCCGATGTCGAGCAAGCGCGTGATGGCCGTCGTGGGAGGGAACTTGAACGCGATCGCCCAGCGCGGGTCGCGGCCGACCGAGCCGAGCGCCTCCTGCTGGTCGCGGCGATCGATCTTGACCACGCAGCCGTCGATGTCGTAATCGAGCTGCGAGCGCCGCTCGACGAGCCCCTCGCAGGCCGCCGCCATGCTCTCGAACGTCTCGTGCCGGCTGGAGATCGGGTTGACGGGGAAGCCGTGCTCCCGCAGCCATTCCAGCACGCTCCAGTGGGAGTCGAACGCGATGCCGTCGAGCGCGCCGACGGCGTAGCAGAACAGGGCCAGCGGGCGAGAGGCGGTGACGCGCGTGTCCTTCTGCCGCAATGACCCGGCAGCCGAGTTCCGCGGGTTCATGAGCACGCTCTGCCCGGCCGCCAGGCGCTCCTCGTTGAGCCGCTCGAACGCGGCCAGCGGAAGGTAGATCTCACCGCGCACTTCGATCAGCGCCGGCAGGGCAGCACCGCTCAGGCGCTGGGGCAGTGCCTTGATCGTACGCAGGTTGGCGGTGACGTCCTCCCCGATCGTGCCGTCGCCGCGCGTCGCGCCGCGCGTCAGCGTCCCCTGCTCGTAGACGAGCGAGATCGCCAGCCCGTCGATCTTCGGCTCGGTGACGTAGGCGATGTCGTCGTCGAGGCCCTTCTGGGCGAGCAGCCGCCGCGCTCGCGCGTCCCAGGCCGCCAGGGCCTCGTGGTCGCGCGCGTTCGCGAGCGAGAGCATCGGCACGAGGTGCTCGACCGGGGCGAAGCCCTCGGCGGGCCGCGCGCCGACGCGCTGCGTCGGCGAATCGGCGGTGCGCAGCTCGGGCTGCCGTGCCTCGAGCTCCTGCAGCTCGCGGAAGAGCGTGTCGTACTCGGCGTCCGAGATCTCGGGCTCGTCGAGCTCGTGGTAGAGCCGCAGGTGCCGCGACAGCTCCGCCCGCAGCCAGGCGGCGCGCCCGGCGGGGTCCTGTGCGAGGTCGTCAGTCATCGGCGGAGAGGATGCCAGCGAGCTCGGCGGGCGTGGTCGCGATTGCGTCCGGGCGCTCGGCGGCCAGGCCGTCGTAGCCGAACGCGCCCCAGGTGACGGCCACGGCCGCGACGCCCGCTGCCCGCGCGGCCTGCAGGTCGCTGGCCGCGTCGCCGACGTAGACAGCGCCCTCCTTGGGACGCCCGAGCAGGGCCAGTGCGTACTCGATCGGCTCCGGGCCTGGCTTGTGCGTGGCGGTCGACTCGATCGTCACCATCGCGTCGATGCGCTCCTCGAGGCCCGGGATGACGCCGTAGGCGAGCACGACGGCATCCAGCATCTTGGACGTCGCGACGGCAACGGGCACGCCCCGCGCGCGCAGGTCGTCGCACAGCTCGAGCATGCCAGGGAAGGCCGTCACGTACTCGTCATGGACGCGGTGGTTGAACTCGCGGTAGACGTCGAACAGCTCCTGCGCGCGCTCCTCGTCGAACACGCGCATCTGCTCGAGCAGCGGACGGCCGATGCCCTCGCGCAAGGCCTCCTCCGGCAGGTCCCGTCCGAGCACGGTCGCGAGCGCGTGCCGGTGGGACGCCACGATCAGCGGCACGGTGTCGATCAGCGTGCCGTCGAGATCGAAGATGACCGTCGAGTAGCTCATCCGGCATCCGGGAGCAACGTCGCGAGCGCCGCCAGCGCGTCTTCCGCATAGAGGTCGAAGCGCAGGGGCGTCAGGGCGATGCAGCCCTCGGCGACGGCTGCGATGTCGGTGCCCGGCTCGCCCTCGAGCCGCAGCGGCCCGGCGCCGTAGAGGCGGTAGTGCCGCCGGCCGCCCTTGGCCTCGCCCGCCGGGCGCAGCTGGGGGCGGTAGCGGCGGCGCCCCAGCCGTGC
>JALYLC010000053.1 GCA_030774435.1 Actinomycetota bacterium | reverse complement strand
GCGCCGGCGCGCGCTTCCTGCAGCTCCAGATCGGGTACGAGCCGGCCAACCTGGAGGCGTTCTGCGCCGATTGGGCGCGCGTCGGCCTGTTCAAGCGCACGGCGCTGCTGCCCTCGATCCTGCTCGTCGGTGGCGCGCGGCCGCTCGAGTTCATGGACGCGGCGGTGCCGGGCATCTCGGTCCCCGCGGCCGTGATCGAGCGCGTCAAGAACGCCGCCGATCCGCGGGCAGAGGCCTTCGAGCTCGCCGTCGAACAGGCGCGGCACGCCCTCGCACAACCGGGCGTCCGTGGATTGCATCTCATCTCGTTCCGCAAGGACGACGCGGTCGGGCGCTTGTGCGAGCGCCTCGGCATCCCCACAACAAAGGAGCGAGACGCGAGTGGACACGGTTCTCCAGTCACGGTCTAGGACCGTCACGATCGCGATCGACAAGCCGTTCTGCGTGATCGGCGAGCGCATCAACCCGACCGGGCGCAAGGCCTTTGCGCAGGAGTTGCGCGAGGGCAACCTGGATCGCGTGATCGAGGATGCGGACGCCCAGATCGCCATGGGCGCGGACATGCTCGACGTCAACGCCGGCATTCCGCTGGTCGACGAGGCCGAGTTGCTGGCACAGATGATCCGGCTGCTGCAGGACCACACCGACATGCCGCTGTGCATCGACTCGTCGGTGATCGAGGCGCTCGAGGCTGGGCTGGACGCCTACGAGGGCAAGGCCCTCGTCAACTCCGTGACCGGCGAGGACGAGCGCCTCGAGCTGATCCTGCCGATCGTCGCGAAGCACGGTGCGGCCGTGATCGGCCTCACGAACGACGAGACGGGCATCCCCGAGACCGCCGAGAAGCGCCTGGAGATCGCGCGCAAGATCGTGTCGGTCGCGCGCGACCACGGCATTCCGCCGCAGGACGTCGTGCTCGACCCGCTGGCGATGACCGTCGGCGCCGATCCGCAGGCCGTGCGCATCACGCTCGACGCGATCGAGATGATCCGCGACGAGCTCGGCGTGAACATGTGCCTGGGCGCCTCCAACGTGTCCTTCGGCCTGCCGGAGCGCCACACCCTGAACGCCGCGTTCCTGGCCATGGGCTCGGCCCACGGCCTGACGAGCGCGATCATGAACGCGCTCTCCGAGGAGTGCGTGCGCAGCGTCCGCGCGAGCGACCTGATGCTCGGCAAGGACGAGTGGGGCGCGAACTGGATCTCGGCACACCGCGCGCGTCAGGCGGCCGTACCCTCGTGAGCGTGGCCTCCCAGGAGGCGATGACCGGCGAGGGCGTCGGCCGCGTACGGCTGCGCTTCCTGCCCGATGGGCCGGAGGTGCGCGTGCCCCCGGGCGTCAGCCTGTTCGACGCCGCCAGCTGGAACGGGGTCGCGATCGACTCCACCTGCGGCGGTTACGGCACCTGCAAGAAGTGCAAGGTGCGCATCGTCGAGGGTGAGCTGCCGGTGAGCGCGGTCGACCCGCGCGCCTTCAGCCCCGACGAGCTGCGCGACGGCTGGCGGCTGGCCTGTCGCGCACAGGCCTCGGCCGACCTCGTGATCGACGTCCCTCCGCTACAGACGCGGCCCAAGGCGGCCACGGTCGGAGTCGGGCGCCAGGTGATCCTGCGACCGAGCGTGCAGAAGCGCTACCTGGAGCTCTCCGAGCCGACGCTGCAGGATCAGATCAGCGATCTGGAGCGCATCCTCGCGGCCATGGACGATCTCGAGCTGCGCGCCGGCGTGGACATCGTGCGCACGCTGCCGCAGCTCGTGCGCGCGAGCGACTGGAAGGTCACGGCGGTCGTCGTCGACGACGAGCTGATCGGCGTCGAGGCGGGCGACACCACCGCGCGCATCTTCGGCATCGCATTCGACCTTGGCACCACCACCGTGGTGGCGACCCTGCTGGATCTCTCCACCGGCACGCCGGTCGCCGTGCGTTCGATCCTGAACCGCCAGCAGCCCTACGGCGCCGACGTGATCCGCCGCATCTCCGCCACGATGATGGACCCGACCGTCCTGCCCAAGCTGCAGGAGCTGGCGCAGGGCACGCTCGCCGACCTCGTCGCCGAGGTGCTCGAGCAGGGCGAGGTCGCTCCCGAGGAGGTCTACGAGGTCGCGCTGGCCGGCAACGCGACGATGACGCAGCTCCTGCTGGGAGTCGATCCGGAGCCCGTCGGCGTGGCGCCGTTCATCATGGCCGCTTCGAGCTACCCGCTGATGCGCGCAGGCGACTTCGGCGTGACTGTGCATCCGCGGGCGCATGCGCACGTCTTCCCGGCGCTCGGCGCCTACGTCGGCGGCGACATCGTCTCGGGACTGCTGGCCTCGGGCATGACGCGCGACAAGCGGCTGCGGCTGTTCATCGACGTCGGCACGAACTGCGAGATCGCGCTCGGCAATGCCGAGCGGCTGCTCACGACCGCGGCGCCCGCCGGGCCGGCGTTCGAGGCCGCCCAGATCCGCTGCGGCATGCGCGCCGCCGACGGCGCGATCGAGACCGTGCGCATCAAGGACGACGAGGTCCTCCTCGGCGTGATCGGCGACGCCACGCCGCTCGGCATCTGCGGCTCGGGCCTGGTCGACGCGGTCGCCGAGCTCGTCAAGTGCGGCCTGCTCGATCATTCCGGGCGCTTCGTGACCGCCGAGGCCGCAGCCGAGGCGCACCCGGTGCTCGCGGAGCGCCTGGTCGCCATCGACGGCGAGCGGATCTTCGTGCTCGCCTGGGCGGGCGAGGCTGGGGATCCCGAAGGCGCCGTCTACCTCTCGCAGCGCGACGTGCGCGAGCTGCAGTTCGCGAAGGCCTCGATCGCGACCGGCTGGGCGCTGCTCGTCGAGGAGCTCGGCGTGAAGGTCGCTGACATCCAGCAGGTGCTGCTGGCCGGCTCCTTCGGCTCGTATCTGTCGCCCGCCTCGGCGGTGCGCATCGGGCTCGTGCCCAAGCTCGCGCTGCCGCGCATCGTCGCTGCCGGCAACGTGGCGGGCGAGGGCGCCAAGATGATCCTGCTCTCGGCCCAGGAGCGCGCGGCCGCCGCCGCCCTGGTGCACGAGGTGGAGTACGTCGAGCTGTCCGACCGGCCCGACTTCAACGACCTCTTCATCGACCAGCTCTCCTTCCCGGCATGACCGTCGGCATCGTCGCCTGCGGGGCACTGGCGCTGCACGTCCGGGCGATCGCGGCGCGGCGCGGGCTCGACGTCGACGTGCACGCCCTGCCGCCGCAGCTGCACAACCGGCCCGAGCGCATCGCACCCGCCGTGGCCGAGCAGCTCGCCGGGCTGCGCGGCCGCCACGAGCACCTCGCCGTCGCCTACGCCGACTGCGGCAGCTACGGCGCGCTGGATGCCCTGCTCGACGGCACCGGGATCGAGCGCCTGGCCGGCGACACGTGCTACGACCTGTTCGGCCTGGACGAGGTGCGCGAAGCGCTCGCCGAGGAGCCCGGCACCTACTTCCTCACCGATTTCCTCGCACGCACGTTCGAGCACACCGTGTGGCGCTCGCTCGGCCTCGACCGCTACCCCGAGCTGCGCGACGACTACTTCCACTCCTACCGCCGCTGCGTCTGGCTGGCTCAGCGCCCGACGCCCGCCCTGCGGAGGGCCGCCGTGCACGCCGCCTCGCTGCTCGGCCTGCCCTTGAGCGAGCGCGTCGTCGGCGAGGGCGGGCTGGAACGCGAGCTGGTGCGCATCTGCAGCGCAGCGGGGGCATGAGAACCGGTTTCAAAAGTGGCGGGGCGTTCGGAGGTCTCGAAT